>PXSX01000329.1 GCA_003022655.1 Bacteroidetes bacterium QH_1_64_81
GGTCGCTCTCGTGACCGGCTCGACCCGCGGAATTGGTCGTGCCGCAGCCCAGGCGCTCGGGCGGCTCGGGGCCGACGTCATCGTGCACGGCCGCGACCGGGACGCCGGCGAAGAGGTAGCACAGTCGATTCGAAGCGACGACGCCGAAGCGATCGCCCGGACGGCAGATTTCGCCGATCCCGCCGAGGTGCGCGACCTGGCGCACTCGGTCCGGTCGCAGACCGACGGGCTCGACCTGCTGCTCAACAACGCCGGTGGGCTGTTCAGCGAGGGCCGGCTCGTCGGGGATGGCATCGAGCGCACGTTCCACGTCAACCACCTCGCCCCCTACCTGCTGACCGCCGAATTGCTCGATCACCTCCGGGAGGACGCCCGCGTCGTCACCACGGCCTCAGACGCCCACCGCGGGGCGCAGCTCGACCTGGAGCGCCCGCTCACCACCGACGGGTACTCCGGAATGAGGACCTATTCGCATTCTAAGCTCGCGAACATCCTGTTTGCCTCGGAGCTGGCCCGTCGCCTGGAGGCGGCCGGACGGTCCGTCGTGTCCAACAGCGTGCACCCTGGGTTTGTCCCGGGGAGCCAGTTTGGACGGTTCTTGCCCGGTCCGCTCACGGGCCTCTTCCGGATGCTGGGCGTGGTTCCGGGAACGTCCTCGGTGGCCGACGGGGCCGCCGAGCTGTTGCACGTAGCAGTCTCCCCGAGCACCGCGGACGTGTCGGGACGATACTTCTCGGGACAGGCGCCCACGACGCCTACCGCCGCCGCCCGCGATCGGGATGCCGCCGCCCGCCTCTGGCGCCGAAGCGCAGAGATGCTGGGCATCGAGGAGCCTCTGGCTGACCCCGAGGCTCCAACAAAACAGCAGAGGTCGACGTCGTAGTCTCGGTGCCGGAGGGTGCGACGAGGGCCTTCGCCCGTGGACCGTGCCGTAGCCCCGCCTCCGGCTACCCGTACTGGCGGACGGAGTACTTTTCTTCCATGTGTTCGATCAGCTGAAGGGCCTTCGACTTGGCGGCCTCTGAGATCTGTCGCATGCAGTCACGCGTCGAGATGATGCCGCTGAGCTGCCCGTAGTCCGAGTTTGCATCCTGGACGCCGAAGGGATGGGCGCTGCGACCCGGAGCAGCTCGATGCCTTCGTAGAGGCCTATGATGGGCAGGGGCCGACCGATGCGGACGTGGCGGACAGTGCTGACTCGTCCGTCCTCGCGACTGCCTCCGAGGCAGAGGGCTCGCCTTGAACGGCAGTCTCGCCACCGCCGGACGAGGATTAGTCGACGGGCGGGTGTGGCGGGTTCGAGAGGCGAATGAGGACGAGGCGGAGAAGCATCGTCAGCACCGCCAGTACCCCGACCACCGTCCCGACCGTCCAGCTGAAGATCCACGTCAGGAGGCCGAACAGCGCCGCCCACCAGGGAGCCAGGCAAAACATCCCGACGGCAAACTTGAGCGAGGCCGTGAAGGGCGGCTCGTCCACCCAGCGCATCAGCGCGGTCGCGAGCCAGAGCGGCCCGGCGTTCAAAACGCTGATGCCGTCGGCCAGTATCTCCAGCCACGGTCGGTGATCGCCCTTCGGAGCCAGGCTGTCCGGGGCCTGAAGGGCCTGCTTCATCTCCGGAAACGACAGGTGTTCGTTCTTCCGGTTGATGCGGTCGACCCGATCGGAGTACTCGTCGGTCTTCTCGGGGACCAGCATGCAGTCTTTCATCGCCGCCGCTAGGTCGTCGCGGAGCTCGTTTACGCACGTGGCCTCGTCCTCCCGGTATCGATCCATGTACTCGGGGGCGCGGAGGGGCTCGCCGACGACGATCGAGACCTTGAAGCCGGGCCGGCAGAGGTGGTAGTAGTTGATGCCGACGGGGACGAGCTGGACGGGCCGGTCGGTCTCCCGCTGGGTCTTGAGGGCAAGCCGGGCGCTCCCCCGACTCAACGGCCGCAGGTAGTAGGTGTGGGCGTGCTCCGTCTCGGAGAACATGAGGAGGGAGCGGCCCTGACGGAGCTGGTCCCGCTGCTCGGCGAGGATGTCTTTAGTGCGGGACAGCTTGTCGAATCCGTCTCGTCGCCGGTAGATGGGCACCATGCGAAGGGCCTTCAGAAACCAGTCGAACGGCGTCCCGAAGACGGCCGCTCGGCTCGGGATGGTGAGCTTGACCGGAGCCGTGATCCCTACGAGTAGGGCATCTAGGAAGGCATTCTGGTGGTTGGGCGACAGGATGCAGGGCGCGTCCCAGTCCACCCGATCCAGCCCGCGCACCTCGATGCGACTGAACGTGACCCAGCTCGTCGCGCGGACGAGTCCCGCAACCAGGTGGTAAAAGAGATTCTTCATAGCATCGGGCCGACGTGCGACGATGAAGATCCGGATCGTTCCGGGAGGCGTCCCCCAGAGATCCTGCGGGCATCATAATACCGACGTGTGAGAAAGTTCGTGAAGTGGGTCCTGCTTACCACGCTGGGGGCTGCTCCGACGTGCAGGGAGCAAGTATGGGCGTGGGAGTGGAGAGC
>PXSX01000330.1 GCA_003022655.1 Bacteroidetes bacterium QH_1_64_81
CGGGGGCGGCAGAGGCCCACCTGCGCGTTCACGTTGGCGCCGTCGAGGTACACCTGCCCGCCGCAGGAGTGCACCACGTCGCAGATGTCTTCGACGTGCTCCTCAAAGACGCCGTGGGTGGACGGGTACGTGATCATCGCGGCGGCCAATCGGTCACTGTTCGCCTCGGCCTGCTCGCGCAGGTCGTCGAGGTCCACGTCGCCATTGTCGTCGCAGTCGATGGTAATCACGTCCATCCCGGCCATGTTGGCACTCGCCGGGTTGGTGCCGTGCGCCGATTCGGGCACGAGGCAGACATCGCGCTGCTCCTCGCCCCGCGCCTCGTGGTAGGCCTGAATAATCAGCAGCCCAGTGTACTCGCCGGACGCCCCGGAATTGGGCTGGAGCGAGACGTCACCGAAACCCGTGATCTCCGTGAGCTGATCCGACAGCTCCTCGATGACCTGATGATAGCCCTCGGCCTGCTCCTTCGGGGCGAACGGGTGGAGCTCCGCAAACTGCGGGTCGGAAATCGGCTGGAGGGCCGCCGTCGGGTTCAGCTTCATCGTGCACGACCCGAGCGGGATCATGCTGTGGACGAGCGACAGGTCCTTGTCCGCTAGGGACTGCATGTACCGGGTCAGCTCCCCTTCGGAGTGATACGAGTTGAAGACCGGATGCTCCAGGTACGTCGTCTGGCGGGGCATTGGGCCGCCATAGCCGCTCTCCAGTTCGGCGGCGAGATCCTCGGCGTACAGCTTCTGCCCGTTCGTGGCGCCGAAGACCGTGAAGAGGGCGTCGAGGTCCTCGGCGCTCACCGTCTGGTCGAGCGCCACCCCCACCGAGCCGTCGTCGTAGTAGCGGAGGTTGATTTCATGCGCCTCGGCGCGCTCGCGAACCCGCTCCTGGGTGGTATCCTGCAGATCGATGCGCAGCGTGTCGAAGAAGGCCGTGTGGCGCACCGAGTGGCCGGTGCACGCCAGTCCCTCGGCCAGCGTCTTCGTGAGATCGTGCACCCGTGTGGCAATGTCACGGAGGCCCTCCGGCCCGTGGTACACGGCGTACATGGAGGCCATGACCGCCAGCAGAACCTGCGAGGTGCAGATGTTGGAGGTTGCGCGCCCCCGCCGGATGTGCTGCTCGCGCGTCTGCAGGGCCATGCGGAGTGCCATCTCGCCGTCCGCGTCCTTCGTGACCCCAATCATTCGGCCCGGCACCTGGCGCTGAAAGTCCTCGCGCGTGGCAAAGTAGGCCGCGTGCGGCCCGCCGTAGCCCATCGGCACCCCGAAGCGCTGCGAGGACCCGACGACCACGTCCGCGCCCCACTCGCCGGGCGCCTCCAGCAGCGTGAGGCTCAGCAGGTCCGCCGCCACGGCCACGTAGGCGTCGGCGTCGTGGGCTCGCTCAGCCACATCGCTGTAGTCGCGCACCGCTCCGTCGGTCGTGGGGTACTGCAGAAGACAGCCGTACGTGTCCTCGCCGAAGACGAAGTTCTCGGGATCCTCCACGATGATGTCCACCCCGATCGGCTCGGCGCGGCCCTTCACCACCTCGATCGTCTGCGGGTGGCAGTCCTCCGCCACGTAGAAGGTGGAGGCGTCACTGCGCCGGTCCACCCGGTTCAGCATCATCATCGCCTCCGCGGCCGCCGTGGCCTCGTCGAGCAGCGAGGCATTGGCGATCTCCATTCCGGTTAGGTCAATCGTCATGTCCTGGAAGTTGAGGAGCGCCTGCAGCCGCCCCTGCGCGATCTCGGACTGGTACGGCGTGTACTGCGTGTACCAGGCCGGATTCTCCAGGATGTTGCGCTGAATCACGGGCGGCGTATGGGTGCCGTGGTACCCCATCCCGATGAACGACCGCCAGTTCTCATTGTCCTCGCCGCGGGCCTGGGCCTCGTCGAGCACCTGTTGCTCCGTAAGGGCCGGGGGGAGGTCGAGCGGTTCGTCAGTCCGGATCGAATCCGGAATGGTCGCGTCGACGAGCGCGTCGAGCGACTCGTATCCGAGCGTGTCGAGCATCGCGTCCACGTCGGCGTCGGAGGGGCCGATGTGGCGCTGGTCGAACGTGTCGGTGAAGGAGAGGTCGATGGGCATATGAGAGCGGAGGAACGTTGGTGGTCAAAGCGGTGTCGAGGAGGGAAGAGGTGGATACACGATGGGACGGAAAAGGAGATTACGTCCGAACTTTCGTCCCTCGGGTATTCCTACCGCCGGGCGGTGCAGTCAGGAGATAAACACACCCCGAAGGGGCGTTTCAGGCACAGGATGAAACTTCGCTGATGTGCCCCATTCTTCCGATGCGTAAAAAACTGGTAAACGGTTTTTGCTCATCGTGTTGGGGGATGCTCTGCCGGGTTTACCGATCCGTGACGGAAATCCTAAAGTTCTTTCTGGAATATACGGCGTGTAGAGGCGTTCCGGTGTGGGATTGTGAGATTAACCGCAGCACAAGGAATCGCTTTCTTCGGACGCTGTGCTTCACAATGAGGCACCTGCCCGTTTCCGATTA
>PXSX01000331.1 GCA_003022655.1 Bacteroidetes bacterium QH_1_64_81
ACCGACCCGTCGCAGAGCCGCTTTACCGAGTCGTTCGTGTCGTCGCACAGCTCGCACGACCTTGCGGCGACGACCGGAGAACGACTCGGGATTACGGCCGATCCCGTCCGCATCGACAGCCAGGCCAAGTACGCCATCGTGGCCCGGGGCGAGGCGGAAATCTACCTGCGCCTGCCCCGCCCCGGCACCGACTACACGGAGCGCATCTGGGACCACGCGGCGGGGGCGCTCGTCGTAGAGGCCGCCGGGGGCACCGTGACAGACATGCACGGCGCGCCGCTCGACTTTACCCACGGACGGCTGCTCGAGGAGAACACAGGGATCGTCGCCACCAACGGTCCCGTCCACGACGAGGTCATTGACGCCCTCGCCGCCGCTGAAGCATGAATCTCCGAAGCCCTCCTTTCCCTCTTCCAACAGTGAAGGCTTTCCTCCTCTGCGCCGGCTTCGGCACTCGCATGCGCCCCCTCACGGAGGACACCCCGAAATCTCTAGTGCACGTGGCCGGCCATCCCCTCCTCGACTACCTGACGGACGAACTGACGGCCTGGACCGCCCTCGACAGCATTCACGTCGCCGTCAACCACCAGGATGCCCCCGCCTTCCACGACTGGGCCAGCGATCGCCGCCCCGAACTGAAAGCGGAGGGCATCGCCCTGCACATCCACGACGACGGCGTGCAAACCCCCGAGGACCAGCTCGGTAGTGTGGGCGATTTGGGCTTTTTGCTCGACGAGGTCGGCGTTCCATCCGATGGCGCCCTCGTGAGCGGGGGCGACAGCCTGTACCGCTTCCCCCTGGCGCCCATTCTGAACGCCTACACCGGCGCCACGAATCGGGGCTTCGCCCTGCACGAGCCTGACCCGGAACGGCGGGCGCACAGCAGCGTCCTCGAGCTCGATGGGCACGTCGTGACGGAGGTGCTCAACGATCCGGCGGGATCGAGGTCCACGCGGATCTGCCCGTCCTGGCTTCTGCTGAGCCCCGACGCCCTGGACACCGTGCGGCCCTACCTCGACGACGACGGCCCGCCGGACACGTTGGGCGTCTTTCTGAATCGGCTGGCCCGAACGCAAACCCTGCACGCCACCCGGCTCCCCAAGCAGAAGAATCTCCGCCTTCACTGCAATACCCTCGACGACCTGGAACGGGCCCGCCGGATCGTCCGGAGCGAACCTCGACACGTGCTCGACCCCGAGACGGTTGAAAATTGCCTGCCCCTGCGTGAACCGTGACTCGTGAGGCGTGACTCATTGACCAACGTTCACGAGTCCCGCATCACTTCTCCCGCATCACTCTTCACGGATCACCCAAACGCCGCCCGGAGCTGCTCGCATGCTTGCTCGAGAACGGGCATCTCTTTCGCGAAGCAGAAGCGAAGCCGGTACTGCCCGTCCGCAGGGGTTTCGTAAAACGATCGTCCGGTGACACTGCCGACCTTGGCCTCCTGGATGAGGGTCTCACATGCGGCCTCGTCGTCTGAGAAGCCGTCCCGCCCGGCCGCCAAGTGCCCGAAGCGCGCCAGGACGTAATAGGCCCCGTCCGGCCACGGCACGTCGAAGCCAATGTCTTCCAGCGTCTCGCACATGAGGGTGCGCCGTTCGGCATACTCCGCCTGCAGCTGCGCCACGTAGTCGTCGTCGAGGTCCTCAAAGGCCGCCAGCGCGGCGTGCTGGAGGGGGCGCGGCGCGCAGATGTAGAGGGCGTCGTTCATCAGTCCCATCGTTTCGGCGATGGGGGTGGGGGCCACGCCGTAGCCCAGGCGCCAGCCGGTTACGTTGTAGGCCTTGGAGAAGCCCGAGATCGTGATCGTGCGTTCGTAGCCCCCCGGCAGGCTCGCCAGCGACACGTGCTCGGCCCCGTCGTAGAGCATGTACTCGTAAATCTCGTCGGTCATCGCCACGAGGTCGTGGGCGTGCAGCACGTCCACCAGCGTCGCCAGCTCATCGCGTGTCCACACCTTGCCACTCGGGTTGGCGGGGGTGTTCACGACGACGGCCTTCGTGTCGGGCGTCAGAGCCTCCTCCATCGCCGCCCGATCGAACGTCGAGTCGGGCCCGCCGAGTGGCACGTACCGGACGGTAGCGCCCGTCATCCTTAGAATGTTGCGGTGGTAGCCGTAGAAGGGCTCAAAGAGAAGCACCTCGTCGCCCGCCTCCAGGAGCGTGAACGCCGCCGCGACAAAGACACCGGTGGAGCCAACCCCGACCACGACCTCGTCCGGAGAGGTGGCGGGCACGTGGTTGTACGCCTGCTCTTTTTCCAGGATGGCGCGCCGCAGGGGCTTGATGCCCGCGTAGTGCGAATAGATCGACGCGTCGTCGCGGATGGCCTGATGGGCGCGGTCTTTGATCGGTTGAGGCGTGGGCAAATCGCAGACGCCCTGCCCCAGGTTGATGCCGCCTACCTCCTTGACCCGCTGGGTGACGGCGCGGATGTCGCTCTGCCGCAGCGAAGCGGCGCGGTCGGCCAACGAGACGGTCGTC
>PXSX01000332.1 GCA_003022655.1 Bacteroidetes bacterium QH_1_64_81
GCGGCTGGGGCCGCTGTTCCTGCTCGCGGCGGTGCCGGCCCTGCTCATTGCGTACGGGGATCCTGGAGGGGCCTTTCGCCACCTCGGGATCAAGACGGCGGCCCTGGGGCAGGTGCTCCTCCTGCTAGTGGGAACCGCCCTGGATAGCTTCGTCCACTTTGCCACCCTCGGGGCCCGCTCGCAGGCCTGGCACGAGGGGCGGGCCGGGCAGTGGTACGCCCGGGCGGTGGAGAAGGGGCAAGGCCTCAGCCTGCCGCGCGGACTCGTGCCGGCCTTCTTTGCCACCACCCGCTGCTTTACGGTGGCGGTGGCCGCCGTGGTGGCCACTGCGCTCGGGGCACAGGTGGGGGGCGGATTGCTCGGGTGGATTCCGGGCCTCCTTCTGATTGGTTGGGCAGGAAGGCGCCTCTGGCGACGACGCGCCGCGTACGACCGGCATTTCTACCACACCACGGCCTTCTACGCCGAGGTGCTGGGGGGCGGCACGGTCGCGGCCTCCGACCGCGAGCCGGTGCCGTACGACGCCCTCTACTGGGTACCCCCGCGGTGGCGCCCGGCCGTCTGGGCCAGCGTGCGACAGCTCGACCGCCGCCTGCCCCTCGGCCGCCTCGTGGCGGTGGCCCATCTCGGCCTGTGGTTCTTCTGTATTCGCGGGGTCGCACCCGCGTTCGTCACAACGTACCTGCTGGTGGTGCTCACCGGGCAGGTGGCCGTCTGTGCGGTGCTGGGCACTCCCTCCGCGGCGCCCCGCCCGTTCCAGATCGCCCTGCAGTCGGTGGGGGATTGGGTCGGAGCCCGCACCTTCGTCAACCTGCGCTGGCTTGGGCCGCACGTAGGGAGCCTCGCGCTCGTGGCGCTGTTCGGCACCACGTACGGCTGGGCCTGGGTCGGCACCTGGGCCGCCGTGCACCTCGGCCTGTCGGTGGCGGCGGCGGTGGTGGTGACGCTCGCGGCGGAGGGGACGACACGATCAGCCGCATAAGAATTTGTCAACCGTGGAGCCGTCCCGGCGACGGCTCTACAAACATTTGTTTTTTCAAATAGATATGGATACGAAGGACGCCCTTGCGCTGGACGGTCTCACCAAACGATACGGTGACGGGCCGCCGGTCATCGACGACCACTCGCGGTCGTTCGCGCCGGGCTCGCTCACCCTGCTCGTTGGGCCCAACGGCGCGGGGAAGACCACGCTCCTGCGCCTTCTCGCCGTGCAGGCCTACCCCACGAGCGGCACGGTCCACTACGGCGATCTCGACGTGCACAACACGCCCTATCGCTACCTCCGAGAGGTGGGCCTCGTCCACGCCGGGCCCGAATTGCCCGAGCACCTCACGGCCGAGGAGCTGCTCGAATGGATCCTACGCAGCCGCGAGCACTGGACCGACGAGGAGGGGCCGTCCCGCATCAGTGCATTGCTCAATCGCGTCCGGCTCGACGAGCGCCGATCGAACCTCATCGGCACCTATTCGAGCGGCATGGTACAGAAGGCACAAGTGGCCGCCGCGTTCGTGGCCGAGCCGGCGGTTGTGCTCATGGACGAGCCGCTCCGCAGCCTCGACACGGCCACCAGCGAGGCCACCGTCGATCTGCTGCGGGCGTTCGTCGAGGATGGGGGGCTTGCCGTCGTCGCCAGTCACCTGACGGAGCCCCTGCGTCCCCTCGCGGAGGACGTGTTGCGGCTCGGCGACGCGCCGGCCGACGTGACATCGTCCTCCCCCGCGCACCACTCCTCGCAGTAGGATCGCTCGTGTCTGCGGAGGGGCGACCCCCGGTGTGCAGGAGCTACCGGGCCTCGGTGGGGAGGGCGCTCGAATTTAGCAGTGGACGGGCCGCTTCGAGCCGTCCGTCGTTCGGGGCGGGCTTAACGCCAAGCAGCGCGCACATCAGTTCGTAGAGGTGGAGCAGGGACATCTGCTCGACCGTGGCGTCAGTGTAGAGAAGGCCAGTCTGAGGCTTGGCAGTATGCGCTCGTCGTGTACGTGGCGCGGAGTTCGCCGCGCTCGCCAGGCCGTAGCACGAACTCGCTCGGACCCACCTCGTCGGTGGTTGGGTGCCAGTCGTAGGTGTAGCCGAGGCCGGTGAAAGGATAGCCGTCCGATTCGTAGGAGGTCTGTCTCAGGGTCTGAAACCAGTCCCGATGCGCGTCGCTGACCTGCACGTGTGCGGCAGGGGCGGGCGTGGTCAGTTCGCACTCGCGGTCCGTCACCTCGGGATCGGGGCAGGGGCGCACGAGGGCCTGCGGGCGCACCCAGAGCTCCACGAAGCGGTCGTAGTCGGCGTCCGGCGGCAGGCCGAGGCGCTGGGCGAGGCGAAGCTGAAGCGCGTCTCCACGCCGGTCGAGCCCCCGGCAAAACTGCCGAAGCTGGGGCGCAGCGGTCACCCACACGTCCTGGCTCACCGCCATCGTATCGCCCGCCGCCGCGTTGGGGAGCGTCTCGCTGCCGCCCCAGGTGACCACCAGCACTTGCCGGGTCGAGTCTTCCACCGTTCGCCATACGAGCGAGTCGTTGTGCGGCACGAGGGGCGTGAGCGCGGTCGTGATCTCCGACGGCTCGGCCGTCTGCGCGTCCGCAATGGCCGCCTGGTAGCGCGCCTCCGGATTGGGCTCCGTCACGGACTGCGCGCTTCCGCAGGCCATCAACAGACACGCAAGTCCGAATACAGCCGCCTTGCGGGGCTCAATCACGGCCACAGGAGCAGGTGCCACACCACGTCCACACATCCGCACGTCCAACCCTCCACCCTTACCCGCGGCCGAAGATGAAGTAGAGAATCACGCCGCCCACGGGAAAGAAGATGATGAGGAGCGCCCAGATGACGGTACTGGTTGTCTCTCGCCCCCCATCCCTGAGCAGGTCCACGAGCGCCACGAGGTCGAGCACAATGACGATGGTGCCCCAGAGGCCCCAGTTTCCCGTAGAGAGGAGGTCCATGAGATTTTGGTCGCTGCAGCCGGTGAGGAGGACTGCGAGCGGCGCGAGGACAGCGAGAAGGAGCGGTCGGAGCGAGAAGAAGCGATTCTCAGGGAGCATGGGAGGGAGGAGGGTTGAGGAGAAAGAGTCGGTGCCCCCAACCTACGTGTTAGCGGGCGGAATGGATACAGGGTGTCGGGGTGGAGAGCGTGGGGGCGTGGGAGTGGAGAGCGTGGGAGAGGAAGAGAATGGGGGGAGCGGGCGAGTGGGAAAATGAAAAGAGGGTTGGTGTCAGAAAAACGTTCCAACCTTCCAACGTTCCAACGCGATTCCGGAACCACCGCCCGCATCCGATGCGTTCTCTGACCTCTCGCACCCCGCTGCCACAACTCGGACCGACCCCGTCCCGATGCGCATTGGCCACCTCAACTTCGACGACCGGCCTCTCTTCCTCGCGCCCATGGAGGACGTGAGCGACCCCCCGTTCCGCATCCTCTGCAAGCGATACGGGGCCGACATGATGTACACCGAGTTCGTCTCCTCAGCCGGCCTCCTCCGCGAGCAGGCGCACGAGCACCAGAAGCTCGAGATTTTCGACGAGGAGCGCCCCATCGGCATCCAGGTGTGGGGCGGGGGGATCGACGAGGTGAAAAACGCCACCCCGATGGTCGACGCCGCCGGGCCGGACGTGATCGACATCAACTTCGGCTGCCCCGTCCGCAAGATCGTGCAGAAGGACGGCGGGGCGGGCGTGCTGCGCGACCTCGACAAGATGCGGCGCATTGTGGCGGCGGTGATGGACGAGGCCACCCGGCCGGTGACCGTCAAGATGCGCCTCGGGTGGGACGACGATTCGATCTACGCCGTAGAGGTGGCCCGCATGCTGGAGGAGATGGGCGTGGCGGCGCTCTCGGTCCACGCCCGCACCCGCGAGCAACAGTACAAGGGCGACGCGCGCTGGGACTGGCTCCGCCGGATCAAAGAGGCGGGCACCCGCGACATGCCGGTCATTGGCAATGGGGATGCCCACGACCCGGCGGCCATCGAGGCAATGTTTGAAGAGACGGGCGTGGACGCCGTCATGCTGGGCCGCGGCGCGCTGGGCAACCCCTGGATTTTTGAGCGGGCGAAGGCCTACCTGGAGACCGGCACGCTGCCCCCGCCGCCCTCGTGGGAGGAGCGCGTGCAGGTGGTGGCCGAGCACCTGTCCATGAAGTGCGAGTGGCTGGGGGAGCGCACCGGCGTGCTGGAGATGCGCAAGAACTACAGCAGCTACTTCAAGGGCTTCCGCAACGCCTC
>PXSX01000333.1 GCA_003022655.1 Bacteroidetes bacterium QH_1_64_81
ACCTTGCCGTAGGCCATCGCCATCGCCTCCCCGTGCAACTGCCCGCTCTGAGTGAGGTAGGCGGTGTCATCGTCGAAATAGTCGAGCTCGAAGAGCGTGGAGGTTCCCTCCACGGCGTTCCCCGTGAGGATCGGCGCGTCGGTCTGCAGAAAGCCGCGGTCCTGAAAGAAATCGTGGATCGCCGTGACGATGCGGTTGCGGATGCGCATGACCGCCCATTGGCTCTCGCTCCGGAGCCACAGGTGGCGGTGCTCCATCAGGAAGTCGATGCCGTGCTCCTTGGGCGTAACCGGGTAGTCGCCCGACTCGCCGATCCGCTCGACGGCGTCGACCTGGAGCTCATACCCGCCCGGCGCCCGGTCGTCGGCGCTCACGGTGCCGGTAATTTCGAGAGCGGCCTCCTGCCGCACGTCGTTGGCCACGGCCCAGCTGTCCTCATCCACCGCGTCCTGCGGCACGACACACTGCACGAAGCCCGAGCCGTCGCGCAGGATGAGAAACTTGATGCCGCCCGAGCCCCGCTGGTTGTGGAGCCAGCCTTTGAGGGTGATCGTCTCGTCGACGTGGTCGGCGAGGGCCTCGATGCGGGTAAAGTCTTCGATGGTGCCTCCCTCCCGTTCGGCACTGAGCGTCGGGGTGGTCGTGTCGGGGTCGGGCATGCGGTTGGGACAGAACTGGTGGACAAAAACAGCGGAAAACGCAAACGGCCGGGCGGTCCGGGGCGCCGCACCGTCAACGTCATACACCGGCGCGGATTGAGGTTCCTCTTCGGGCCGGGCTTCGTCAGACGATCATCCATGCTGTGAGCGCCGGGATGAGGGGCCATCCTACGACGAGGTCGGCGAGAAGAGCGGTCCGGGGCCGGGTAGGGTCCAGTCCCCACACCACGCCCATCATGAGGAGCAGCCCGACGGCGTCGATGCCGACCAGCACCGGTTGGGAGGCGACGACGGCCCATCCTGCCGCGCCCAGCGCCGCCCCCAGCAGCGAGGCCGTGGCGAGCCGCCGCACCTGCCGCCCGGTCCACCCCGAGGCCCAGTGGGCGAGGCCCACCGCCGCGTCCCCGGCCCGATCGGCCCAGTCTGCGATCAGGAGGTTGGGCAGGATGAAGAGGCCCCGATACCCGGAAAACAGCAGAGCCTCTCTCCCGATCGGGCGGCCGGCTTCAACCAGGGGCAGCAGGGCCCCACCGGCGGCCCACGCCCCGGCGATGGCGACGGGCTTCGGGATCCCCAGCAGGGACGCTCCCTCCCGGCTTCGGAGCAGCACATGGACGCCCGCGATGCCGCCCAGGGCACCCGTCCACGCAAGCGTCGCCCACTGGAGATACGGCACCATTGCCCCGCCCAGGGCGACCAGGACGACTGTCTCGGCGGCCAGCCATCCGGCGTGCGACTGCACCCAGGCCGCGCGGCCGGGCCGATTGATTCGATCCTCGGGCGCGGGCATCCACGCCCGGTCGACCAGGTACGCCAGCGCAGTGCCGCAGAATCCAGCGACCAGGAGCGGGAGATCCACGGGGAGACCGAAGAGTCCGTAGGTGCCCAGGAGCAGCGCCACGGCCACGCCTCCCACAGGCAGCGGATCGTGACAGAGGGCCTCCAGGATCGCGGAGCGGGAAGGGGTGGAGGACGATGGACCCATAAGTCAGCGCTGGGGAAAACGTCCCCTTCGTCCCAGGGTGGCTTTTCGACGAGCGAGTGAAATATACGCTACAACCCTGGGGTTCCCTTCTGGACAGGGCCGCAACCACGGAATATGTATGGCAATTCCGGAGCCGCTCGTTTAGCATGGATAGGGAATCAATTTCGTGCTCCCATGCAGGTCCCTGAACGCGTCACCGCTCACCTTCACGACCTCCGGCTGCGTCCCGAAACGGTCCACTATAACCTGAAGCGGCCCCGTCTCTACGAGGAGGCGCTCGACCGGGACGAAGGAATCCTCGCGGCAGGCGGGCCGCTCGTGACCCGCACGGCTCCGCACACGGGCCGGAGCCCGAAGGACCGCTTCATCGTGCGCGACGCGGCGGTCGCGGACACCATCAACTGGGGCGAGGTCAACCAGCCCACGGACCGGGAGACGTTCAACCACCTCCACGACCGCATGGCCGCCCATGCCGACGGCCGCGACCTCTTCGTGCAGGACCTCTACGCCGGGTGGGACGCGGACTACCGCCTCCCCGTCCGTGTCATTACCGAGAAGGCGTGGCACAGCCTCTTTGCCCGCAACATGTTCGTGCGGCCCGACGGACCGGTGCCCGACGCGTACGATCCCGGCTTCACGGTGATAAACCTCTGCGAGTTTGAGGCCGATGCGGAGCGGGACGGGACTCATTCGGAGGCCGTCATCTTCGTCGACATCGGCCAAAACCTTATTCTCATCGGTGGGACCCACTACGGCGGAGAGATCAAGAAGTCGATCTTTTCCGTCCTCAACTACCTGCTTCCGGAGCACGACGTGCTGCCCATGCACTGCTCGGCCAACGAAGGGGACGACGGGAGCACCGCCGTGTTCTTCGGCCTCAGCGGCACGGGCAAGACCACCCTCTCGGCCGACGCGGACCGCACGCTCATTGGAGACGACGAGCACGGCTGGAGCGACCAGGGCGTGTACAACTTTGAGGGCGGCTGCTACGCGAAGATGATCGACCTTACCCGGGAGAGCGAGCCCGAAATTTTCGGCACGACGAAGGAGTTTGGGACGATCTTGGAGAACGTGATCCTGGATCCCGAGACCCGCGAGCCGGACTTTTCGGACGACGCGATCACCCAGAATACGCGCGGCTCCTATCCGCTGTCGTACATCCCGAACGCCACCCCGGACGGACAGGGCGGCCATCCGGACCACCTCCTCTTCCTCACGTACGACGCGTTCGGCGTCCTGCCGCCGGTGTCCGAACTCACTCCCGCGCAGGCAATGTACCACTTCCTCAGCGGCTACACCGCCAAGGTGGCCGGCACGGAGGCGGGCGTGAGCGAGCCGAAGGCCACCTTCAGCACCTGCTTCGGCGAGCCGTTCATGGTGCGCGACCCCTCGGTCTACGCGGATCTCCTGGGCCAGAAGATCCGCACCTACGAGACGGACTGCTGGCTCGTCAACACAGGCATGACGGGCGGGCCGTACGGCGTGGGCCACCGGATCGACCTCAGTCATACGCGGGCCATGGTCGACGCGATACTGGACGGCACCCTGGCGGACGTGCCCCGCACCCGTGACCCGGTGTTTGGCCTCTCTATTCCCGACCGGGTTCCGGACGTGCCGGATTCGATTCTCACGCCGCGGCAGACGTGGAACGCCCCGCAGGCCTACAACCGGCACGCCCAAAAGCTGGCCGACGCCTTCGCTGAAAACTTTGAGACGTACGCGGCGCAGGTAAGCACGAAGGTGTGTACCGCCGGCCCGTCGCTGGAGACGGTTCACAGGTGACAGAAACGACTTGGCGAGGGGAGGAGTCAAAGAACTCCTGGGGAAGAACCGACGGCCGAGTCCATTCGTCACGTTGCCGAGAACCGAAAAGAGGTGTACCCATGCCGACCACAACCACCGAAGCAAAGGAGCAGCAGGAGCGGTGGCAGAAGATCAGCAGCGATCCGCTCCTCAGCGAGCTCTCCTACAAAGTCGAGACCAACCACCGAGGCCAAATCATCTTGAGCCCACACAAGAACCGTCACACGTTTCAACAGAAGGCCGTCGAGAAGAAGCTAGACGGACTGCTTTCTGGCGGTGAGGCATTCCAGGAACTGGCAATCGCCACCAGTGGCGGCACAAAGCAAGCTGATGTGGTCTGGGCATCCGACGATCGATTGGATGAGATGAAAGAAACAGGCGATCCGACAACGCTGGCTCCGGAGATCTGTGTGGAGATAATGAGCGGTGCCAACACGATGAGTGAGATGCACGAAAAGTGCGACCTCTACCTGGAGGCGGGCGCCGACGAGGTCTGGATCGTCAACCAGGACGGCCGGGTGCGGTTTTTCGGGGAGGAGGAGATGGAAAACTCGGGCCTCGTGCCCGATTACCCCAACCGCGTGTAGTTCGAAGCGCTCCCCCAGTCCCATGAGTGGATGCCCCGTTCATTCCAGCGACGCCGCAGCGGATCGGTCCAGCAGTGCTTCAACCCCCATCCAGTGAGATCTCATCTTCTTGACGCTGACAGTGGAGATGCTGGCGCTGGTTCCGGTGGTGATCCTGCAGCTTTCGTAGACTTTCAAGGTCAACCAGCGCGACCCG
>PXSX01000334.1 GCA_003022655.1 Bacteroidetes bacterium QH_1_64_81
CGTAGCCGTCGAGGGCCTGCTCGATTTCGTGGCTGCTCTCCTCAATGGCCTCGGCCCCTACGTTGGGGCGCGCCCCGGCCCCCAGGCCGCTCGTAAGATTCTGGCCCGCTTGAATCTTCTGCGGCGCCCGGTTTTCGTTGAGCGCCTGGGAATCGGTGTTGACGGCGATAAATTCGACGCTGCCGTGGATGCCTTTCTCCACCATGTTGTTGATGGCATTGCCGCCTCCGCCGCCGACGCCGACGACGCAGATCTTGGCTTCCTCGTTGGCAGCATCATCGAACGAAAATTTTGAGCTAAAGTCTTGGTTCATGGTCCCTCCAGTGGGTCTGTGGGGTTGAATGTGAGAGTGAACGGTCCGGTCGGCTCGAAGTGAGCGGCTTCAAGCCGTCTCCACCGGTCCGTCTGGGGTGTTGAGAGGTTAGAAGGTCGAAGGTTAGAAGGTCGAAGGTTGGAAGGTTGAAAAGTTGGCAGATTACATTAGGAGTGAAGGGTGGCGCGCTGGAGCGCGAGAACGGCTTACGTCTCAATGTTCAACGTGCCAACGTACGAACGCTTATAGCTCGTCGAACCAGGCTTTCATGCGATTGGCGATTCGGGTCATGAGCGTGTCTCCGTGCGCGGCCCCGTTCTGGCGTGCGCGCACTTCTTCGGAAAGGGTGGTGCCCCCAATGATGTCGGGGCGCATGCCGTAGAGCACGAGCCCGACCCCCGTGGCATACTTCGGATCGCTGACCTCTTCGACGAGCCCCCCACTCAGTCCCATCGGTCGTCCGGCACGGGCCTCCATGCCGAGCACCTCGGCCGCGAGATCGTCGGTGTGAGGCACCAGCGATCCGCCACCGGTGAGCACACACCCCACGCCCAGGTGCCGCCCGTAGCCGCTGCGCTTGATCTCCATGGCCGCAATTTCCAGGACCTCCTCCATCCGCGGCTGAATGATCTGGGCCAGCGCGTCCCGCCCGATCGTCTTCTCGTCCCGCCCCCCGATGCCCGGGATCTCAATTTTCTCGTCCGAGTCGGCGAGGTCGGCGAGGGCGACGCCGAACTGGCGCTTCAGCTGCTCGGCCTGATTGCGCATCACGCCGAGGCCCTTGCGAATGTCGTCGGTCACCTTGTCGCCGGCCACGGCGATGACGGCCGTGTGGCGAATGGTGTGGTCTTCGAACACGGCAATATCGGTGGTGCCGCCGCCGATGTCGATGAGGGCCACGCCCACCTCCTTCTCGTCCTCGTGGAGAACGCTGAACGAGGAGGCAAGCGGCTCGAGCACGAGGTCGGACACCTGGAAGCCGGCCTTCTCGATGCAGCGGTAGATGTTTTTGGCGGCCGAGACGAGGCCCGTGATGATGTGCACGTCCGCTTCCAGCCGCACGCCGCTCATGCCCACGGGGTCGGCCACGCCGTCCTGCCCGTCCACGATAAACTCCTGCGGGATGACGTGCAGAATCTCGCGGTCGGCGGGCAGGGCCACGTGGGTCGTGTCCTCCAGGAGGCGCTGCACGTCGTTCTGCGTAACCTCGCCGGCATTGATGGTGACGACTCCGCGCGTCTGGAAGCTCTGCACGTGATCCCCCGCGATGCCCACGATGACGTCCCGCACCTCCACCCCGGCAGCCCGCTCGGCCTCCTCGATGGCCTCGCGGATGGCCCCCACGGTGCGGTCAATGTTGACGACGACCCCGCGGTTGAGGCCGTCGGAGGGGGCCATGCCCACCCCGAGGATGTTCACGCGGTCGAGTTCATCTTTGCCGGCGACGACGGCACACACCTTGGTGGTGCCGATGTCGACTCCTACGACGATGTTGTCATTCATGGCTGGCTTGGAATTCGATGTGGAAGGAGAAACGGGCCTCGTCATGGGCGGGCGTCACTTATCCGGGGGGCTGCTCTCGGGTGACGATTTGCCCGTCGAACCGAAGGTCAATGTGCTCGATCGGCCCGTCGGTCCGACGCGCAAGCACCTGCCGGGCAAAGGCGCGGAGCGTCCGGAGTTTTTTCGACACGTCGCCTGTCCCGAGGCGCACAGGGATCGCGTCGTGGGAGCCCACAGGGGCAGTCATGAGCTGCACCGACTCGTCGCGCCGTACCTCAATCTCTGCCACGAGGTCGGCCACGCCTGCGTCCGGCAGGGCCGCCAGCACGCGTCGCAGCGACGACGGGCTCTGTGCGCTGTCGGGTCGCGTCCAGGGCGCGTCGGCGTCGAGGCCCCGCACGATCGGCACGTCGTACCCGGTGCTGTCGGGAAGGGGCATGGTGTAGCCGGCGCGGTCGAGGTAGTAGGCGGGGCGTCCCAGCCGGTCGACGGCGAGGGCCGCGGGCGTCCGCTCCGTCACCGCGACGGTGAGCGTGCCGTACGTCCAGTGCGGGGTCACCGTGGCGTTCTTGACCCAGGGATGGCGCGTCACTCGGTCGGCGACGAGGGTCGGGTCGACCCCAACCATCACGGCGCCGCTGTCCACCCGGGCGAGGTGACGCACTGAGTCGGGCGGGGCGTGCTGCGTGCCGGTGACGGCCACGCGGTCCACCGTTGCGCTCGCCCGCCACCGCCATCCCAGCACACCGAGCGCCCCGACCCCCGCCACGAGGAGGACCACCCCTGCGAGGCGGAGGATGCGGCGGGTGAATGTGTTTGCGGACTCGGATGTCATGCGCTCAAGGTCAAGAGCTATTTGATCAACTATTTGATTGCCCTGGGTAGAGTGACGCGTGATGAGTGATGCGTGAGTACGGCATTCAAAATCACGCAACACGCATCACGGATCACCAGCTTCCCGCAGGAGGCTATTTATTCAGTTTTGAGTTCCTCATTTTCGGTGAGAAGATCCACGAACGCCTCACTCGCCCGCCAAATGTCGCCCGCCCCCAGCATGAGGACAACGTCGCCCGATTCGGTGAGGCCGAGTAGTTCGCCGGGGAGGTCGGCCGTGTCGGGCACGGAGTGCACGGCGCGGTGGCCAAACTGCTCGGCCCGCTCGGCCAGGCGCTCGCCGGTGACGCCCTCA
>PXSX01000335.1 GCA_003022655.1 Bacteroidetes bacterium QH_1_64_81
CTCGCCCGCGAAGACGCGGTCGCGAGCGGAGGAGCCGACGTGCCGGAGAATGTGATCCCGCGGGACGCGTTTCTCGACGCGGTGGCCGACCGGGGGCTCGACATTCAGAAAGAGCGGCACGAGGGGTTTCGGGACGTGACTGCCAAACAACCCCTCGACGGCCAGCCGGCCTGATAGATGGTGGAAAGTGGACCCGAATGACGCACGGCTCCCGTCGCCGGGCTGGGTCTCGCTCCGCCGGGGATCGATCCGCGGGTCTGGTCCCGCCCAGCGAGGCGGTCCTATTGGGGGCACGCTCTTCGTGGGGAACCGAACGGCGCGCCCGCCGTGTTTGAAGGCTACGGTTGTGCGCGCTGCTTACCCTTCGTCCGAGAGGCCAATTTGCGGTCGGTCTTGCGCCGCGCCCCTTGTCCACAGACGCACTGTCGCATATCGGCACGAATCGCTACAGGTGTTCCCAAATTGCCAGTGGAACTGCCCGTTGCACTCGGGCCAGTCCCCAGTGCATGTCGTAGCACTTCGGAGATTTTTCGGGTTTCGTGCCGTTGACCTCTCCTTCCCCTCTGCATATCGTCTGGGGCGCTCGTACGGGTGAGACGAGAATGGGCCGGACGTTCGTCATGACGACCGCGCTCGTCCTCGTTGGAGTGCTTCGTGGGCTCGCGCCCCTGTCGGCCCACGCGCAGGAGACGCCTGTCCCAGACACGACCGTCACGGACACGACCGCCACGGATGCGGCTGCGCCCGACACGATGTCCCGGGCATACCAAGTGAAGCAGCTTCGTCCCCGTTCGTCCACGTCCGCCGACAGCGTGACGATCGACGGCGGGACGGGAGAAACCGGCTCATCGATCGACGAGCCCGTAGCTCCTTCGTCCTCGGCACCCGTCGACACGGGCCTCGTCCGTCGGTACCTGCCAGCGCGGGACAGGCGGTCCCCTGGCCTATTCACTCAATCGTCTCCGTTTCTGGGGCCCCAGGCCGCCGCGGCAGAGAAGCGGTCCATCACGCTCGACTCGACCCGGCACAGCTACATCCTCAACGAGGAATCCCGTCTTGGCGGTCCCATGCGCGTGGAGGGGGACACCTACCGGCGCGAACGCTACCGTGCCAATCTCCGGAACAACTGGCGCACCCTCACCGAGCAGCGTCGACAGCAGCAGAGCAACCGCGGCGGGCTCGGGGTCAACATGATGGTGCCAGGGGGACGGTCGAGCACCTTCTCCACCGTCTTCGGCAAGCCGCAGGTCGACCTTCGGCTCAACGGCCAGGCGGACATCAACGCCGGCTTCAAATATCGAAAGAGCGATCAGCAAGTCAGCGTCACGGGGGATGCCAGTCAACTCAACCCTAACTTTAAGCAGGACCTGCGGCTCGGGATCACCGGCACGATCGGCGACAAGCTGAAGATCAACGTCGACTGGGACACAAAAAGCCAGTTCGACTACCAGAATCAGGTCAAGCTCAACTACACCGGCTACGAGGACGAAATCCTGCAGAGCGTCGAGGCCGGCAACGTCTCGATGCAAACCCCGTCTCAGCTCATCAGTGGCGGGCAGAGCCTCTTCGGCATCAAGAGCGAGTTTCAGATCGGGAACCTGAATCTCACCACGATTGCGAGCCAGCAGGAGGGGCAGTCCAACACGCTCAGCATTGAGGGCGGGTCCCAAAAGACGGAGTTTGACCTGAAGCCTACAGACTACGACGCGAACCGGCACTACTTCCTCGGATACTACTTCCGCAACAACTGGAACCGGGCCCACGAAGACCCGACGACCATCCGAACCTTCGACGGGTTCGACGAGATCACCGAGATTGAGGTCTGGAAGGTGACCGACCAAGTCAATGATCAGACGGACACCCGGCAGGCCGTGGCGGTCGTCGACCTCGGGGAAGAGGCGACGCTGCTCGACCAGGCGAATGCGTACGGCTCGGCCCTGCTCCCCCGTACCGATCAGAGAGATCAGTACGACGACAGCGATCTGGAGAATCTCCGCGACGGCGATCAGCGAGCCTCCACCTATCTGAGCGACCCCGACAATGTAGAAACAACCCTGGACACGCAGCAGGACCTTCACGCCGGCGAATTTAAGCGGCTCACGCGGGGGCAAGACTACCAGGTCGACCGCCGGCTTGGCTTCTTATCCCTTCAGCAGCGACTTCGCTCCGACGAGGCCCTGGCGGTCGCATTTCGATACCGGACGAACGATGGGACGGTGCGCACGATTGGCGACTTTTCGCAGGGGGGGACGACGGGAGGCATCAACGCCGATCGCCTCGTGCTCAAGCTACTGCGGCCCACCAATCCGGTCGCTCCCAGCCAGGACGGCGGCGTCAACCCGGCCGCGTGGTTTTTGCAGCTCCGGAACGTGTACGACCTCTCGGGGCGGGACCTTAAGCCGGAGAATTTTGAGCTCGATGTCGAATATCAGGCGTCGGGGCAAGGGGCGCGTACGACGCTGTCGGACGTGGGTGGGCAAAAAAGGCTTCTTGAGATCCTCGGGCTGGACCGTGTTGATCAGAATGGCGCCCAGAATCCGGATGACCAGTTCGATTTTGTCCGGCAGATCATCAATTCGGACGAGGGGCTGATCTACTTCCCCTATCTTCAGCCGTTCGGGGAGCGCATTCTGAACGCTGCCGAGGAGACCGGGAATCGGGACGCGGGGGAGCCCTTTGCGTTCAAAAACCTCTATACCAAGAAGAAGACGAACGTCAAGAAGGAAGACACGCAGAAAAACGTCTATCATCTTCGGGGCTCGTACACCGGTGGGGCCCAGCAGTTTTATGACCTGAAGGCCTTTACCGGATTGGTGGAGGGATCGGTGGAGGTGACCTCGGGGGGACAGACCCTGCAGGAGGGGGTCGACTACCGCGTCGATTATCAGGGCGGAACGGTGAACATCACCAACGAATCCTACCTCGCAGCGGGGCGCGACATCCAGATCGATTACGAACAGAATAGTCTCACGAATCTACAGAAGAAGACCCTGCTCGGGGCGCGCGCCGACTGGTCGCTTCAGGATCGGTTTTCGCTCGGCGCCACCGTCATGCGGCTCAGCCAAAAGTCGCCCGTCGACAAGTTTCGCATCGGCCAGGAGCCGATCAAGAACACCATCTGGGGCCTTAATGGCTCAATGGACCTGCAGCCGCAGTGGCTCACGGAGGCGGTCGACGCCCTTCCGCTCGTACAGACGCGGGCGGACAGCCGGCTGTCGGTGTCCGGCGAGTTTGCTCAGCTCCGGCCCGGGCACACCACCACCGATGCGTTCCAGAAGACTGTAGATCGGGTTGAGGACAGCGAGGTAGACCGCTACGCGTCGGACGAGCGCAACGGGGTCTCGTACATCGACGACTTCGAGGGCTTCGAGAACACGTTCTCCCTCCGCGAGCAGCCGGGGGCCTGGCAAATCAGCGCAGCCCCCGATTCGACGGCCGACGCCCCGGGCCTCGACGAGGAGGTGCTCGGGAGCTACGAGGACAACCGGAAGCGGACGAACTGGCGCGGACGCCTCGGGTGGTACCGGCTCAACGAGAACGTTCTGCAGAATCTCGACTCCGAAGGCGGAGGAGAGGCAACGGAGCTCATCAACACCCAGGAAGTCTTCGTGGGGCGGGACACGCGGGGCGAGGCCAACCCCACCCTCCGCACCCTCGACCTCTACTTCAATCCCTGGGAGCGGGGCCCCTACAACTACACGCAGAATCTGGACGACTTCTTCCGCGAGCCGACAAAAGTCTGGGGCGGCATCACCCGGTCCCTGCCGGAGGGCTACACAGATTTTTCGGTGCAGAACGTCGAGTTCGTCGAGTTCATCGTCAAGGTGTATCCCCAGGACGGGCAGGTGACCGACGGGGCCCGTCTGTTCGTAGACCTCGGCACGATCTCCGAGGACGTGGTGCCCAACCAGCGCATCGACATGGAGGACGGTCTCTCCCTCAACTTCAGTGAGGGCGATCTGGGCACGCTTAGCCGCATTCCCAATGCCGAGCAGGGAGGAGGAATCGACCTCCGAAATGGAAGAACGCAGGACCTGGGGCTCGACGGGCTCGTTTCCTACACCGACGGCACGTACGACGAGCGGCTGCTTGAGCAGAACTTTTACAAGGGCTTCGTCGACCGTGCGGACAGCCTCCGCGGAGCCGTTGACCAGCTCGGCCTCACCTCGGCGCAGCAGCAGCGCCTGCGGGCCGAGATCGCGCGCACCATGGAAGATCCCTCGGCCGACGACTACCACTTCTACGAGAACGACCGGTACTTCAACACGACGGAGTTTTTTCCGGACGGCGCCTCGATTCAGCAGCGCCTGAGTCGATACCAGGCGGGCCAGGAGCTCAACGGCTTTGAGTCGCAAAACGAGCTGGCCGAGGACGCGAGCGTCAAACGAGGCGTGTCCCGCTCCCCTGATCGGGAGAAGCTTGACGGGACCGGCAGCCAAATTAACATCGACAATAATTACTTCCAGTACGCCGTTCCCCTCGACCGGCTGAGCGAGCGCGCCGAGACGGATCAGGGCCCGACCGACTACGTGGTGAGCAAGGTGGGTCAGGAAAAAGACTGGTACAAGGTGCGCATCCCCGTGCGGGAATTTACGCGCCAGGTCGGCAACATCGAAAACTTCGATGACATCAAGTCCATCCGCCTGTGGACGACCGGTCACGAAAATCCTGTGACGATGCGATTTGCGTCCCTGGAGCTGGTGGGCAGCCAGTGGCGGAAGTCGGAACCGGTGGCGACACAGCCCGCCGAGGAGGATCCTATGCTGAATCGAGGAGAGGGCGAGCTCCGGGTCGCAAGCATCAACAACGAGGAGGACCTGAGCTACGAGTCGCCCGCCGGGGCCGTGGTGAGCCAGAATCGTACGTCTCGTGGCGTCCAGCAGCGAAGCCGCGAGCAGTCGCTTCTGCTGAACGTGGACGAGCTTGAGCCGGGCCAGCAGCGGGGCGTCTTCAAGACGTTTGGGCAGGGGCTCGATCTGCTCAAGTACTCGAACCTGCGCATGTACACCCATCTGCACGGGTCGGCAAGTACGTCCACGGTGAAAGAGAAGCTCGACGAGAACCTTCGGCTGTTCGTGCGGCTGGGGGCTAGCGAGACGAATGATTACTATGAGTACGAGCAGAAGCTCAAGCCGGGGGACGTGCCGATGGCCAATGGGTCGCAGGACCTCTGGCCCGAGAAGTTTGAAATGAACCTGGTGCTCGAACGCCTCAACCGTCTAAAACTCCTCCGCGACCAGAGCGCCGTACGGGCCGACACCATATTCGCAAGCGATCGAGAGGGCGTGGACCTCAATCTCAACGACTTCGCTCCCCCAGAGACGGTACTCAAGGTGCGGGGGACGCCCTCTTTGAAAAGCGTGAATACCATCGTCATCGGCGTGCGGCACGCAGGTGAGACTGACGTGAAGCTCCGAAACTTTGAGGTGTGGACGAACGAGCTTCGGGTGAGCGGCTTCGACGAAAAGAAGGGATGGGCGGCCAATGCCAACGCCACCATCGACCTAGCCGACTTTGCCTCGGTAAAGGGAAGCTTTCAGCGCCGAACGGATGGATTCGGGTCCCTCTCCAGCACCCTAAGCGAGCGGCGGCAGTCCAACAGCATGAGCTGGAATGTCCGCACCGAGCTCAGCCTCGACGCGCTCCTGCCCCCGGACCAGGGATGGCGCATTCCCGTGACCCTGCAGATGCAGTCGAGCCGCACCTCGCCGCGCTTCGACCCCAACCGCGGGGACGTAGAAGTGAGCAGTGTAGCGAGGCAGTTCGACGCCGTGCCCGCCGAGACTCTGGAGACCCGGTACGATGACCAGTACAGAGAAGACCTATCCGGCAGCGAAATCCGCAGTCGGCTGAAAGACAGTGTGCGTACGGCGGCCGAGACGCGTCGTCTGCGCCGCACCGTGACGACCAACGTGTCGAAGCAGAACTCCGACTCGTGGTGGCTACAGAAGACCATTGACGGGATCTCCCTAAACTTCTCGTATCTCGATCAGTCGAGGCGCAGTCCACAGCGCCAGACCAGTGACGAGTGGAGTTGGTCGGGGGACTTCACGTATCAACTCAACTTTGGCCGGGCCCGGACCGTGCAGCCGCTATGGTTCCTGCCCGACGTTCCGGTGCTTGGCGCACTGTCCGGCCTCTCGTTCAACTACGTCCCCCGCTCCCTCGAATTTTCGGCGAGTGCCAAGCGGAATGCCACCACGAGCCGACGGCGGCCCACGAGCCAGTTGGGCAACCTGAGCAGGCCCTATCGAATCGAGGTCCCGATTCGTGAGCAGCAACAGTTCACCCACCGCCGCAACTTCCGGCTCCAGTACAATCCCTTCGAGTTCCTGAGCCTCAGCTTCAACACCAACACCCGCCAGAACTTTGACGACATCTCCACGCGCACCCAGACCAACGTCGTGTTCGCGGGAAACTCGACGGTGGGCAATCGCATCGTGACCGACGTGGACACGTCGTCCTTTCTCACCAGCCCACAGGACTTTGTCGACGGCCTGCCGGACAATTATGCGGCGCGCGACAGTCTCAACAACACCCTCTTTCTGGAGGATCGGCAGCGGCGTCGGTCGGAACTCGATGTCTTCCGGGATCTGCTCGCGGGGCGAGTCGGCCCGCGCACGAACGACTACGGGCAGCGGTTGTCGGCCACGCTGAGCATGGGGTGGACCGACCGGCAGTGGCTCAACTGGATTGATCTGCAGGACATCTCGTACGACTCGCAGTTCAACTGGTCGAACGGGCCGAAGGGAAGCCTTCAGGGGGCTAACGTGAGCAATTCTGTCACCCTGCGCACAGGGACGACCCTGCGCCCCAACAAGATCTGGGAACGGTTCGGGTTCTTCCAACGGCTGAAGGAGGCCCAACGCCAGTCTGGGGAGGACAGAGGGAGCGGCGGTCAGTCCTCCAATGGGAACGACGAGGAGAGCGACGACGAATCGTCGGGGGACGACGGGCTGAGTTGGGACGACGTGCCCCTCCCCGATCCGATGGGCATGCTGCGGGGGCTTGCCCTCATGGTCCTCGACATCAATGACTTCAGCGTCAACTACAGCGGCGACTGGGAAACGAGGTCTTCCAACGTGGGCACGCTCAATGCAGACACGACTGTAACGGCCAACTATCGCCTGTTCGATGCCCTACAGGGGAACGGCCCGTCCGTTGGCTATCGCCTCGGTCTCAGCCGCTCAATTGACCCGCAGGAGCGCGTCTTCGACGAGGGATTTCAGGTGTCGGATGCGCTCAGCAACAGCCACCGCTTCGAGGGACGCACGGCCCTGAGCCCGAGCCCGTCTCTCCAGATTGACCTCAGCTGGAACGTGGAATGGAGCCGGCAGACCAACGTGACGTTCCCCGACGAGGAGGATCGGTTTACGACCGAGAGCGGAGACAACTCGGCCTCGGTGTGGGCCTTCGGGTCCATCGTGTCGCTGGTGGAGAAACAGGCGGATCGGATTCCGCAGGACGCCGGGCGCGGATCGGGGGAGGCCCTTCCTGCCGGCGAGGTGCCGCTCACCAATGCGTCCGTCGCAAGCGACTTCAAATCGGCCTTTCTGACGGGGGGAGGCAGTGTGGGGACGCACGGCTTTGCCCCCTTCCCGTTGCCGGGGTGGAACATCCGCTATTCGGGGCTGGCCGACTGGCCTCTTCTTGGCCAAATTATGAAAAGCGCCTCGCTGAAGCACAGTTACAACGCAGACTACCAGTCGAGCTACTCGTCCGACACGAGGGGGGGCGGTGATGACGATCAGAATCAGGTGTCGCTCGGAGGTCGATCCTTCGCATTCCAAAATCCGGACTTCAGAATCGGATCGTCCCGCATCAGCAAGCGGTTTCAGCCGCTCCTCGGGGTCAGTATTACCTGGCCCGGAAACTTGGAAACGAGCGTCGAATGGAACCAACAGGTGAATACGTTCCTGCGGACGGCCGGCTTGAAAGTGGAGAAGGTGAAGACGAACCAGCTATCCGGAAGTGTCTCGTATCGGAAGCAAGGGCTCCGCATTCCCGTGCTGGGACTCGGCCGTCTCGAGAATCAGATTCGGTTTTCGCTTACGCTGTCCCGCTCGGTCAACGATGAGCGAAGCTACAACCTTCGGGGATCCCTCGCAGCCGTCGAGGCGAGCGACGCCGTCGATCCGGCACAGGTGACGGATCCGACGGACGATTACATCACGGTCCGGAAGCAGACGACGCGCCTTACGATACAGCCTGAATTCACCTACCGACTCAGTGACCGCGTAACGGCAGATCTGCAACTCAAGTACGAGCGGTTCGATGGGGACAATCGCCGTCCCTCCTATACCGAGGTCAATGGCGGCTTCAACGTCCGGGTAAGCATTACGCAAAACTAAGACCGGGACTGTGGGTACAGGCGTCCTCTGCCCACGTGACTTCCTGCGTACCGGATCATTTTTGGGGATGCCCCCCTCCTTTCCAAGCAAAATTGTCGTATGTCACCTCGGTCGCGTCGCATACGAGCCGGCGCGAGCCATGCAGGAGCGAGTGCAGGAGCGCCTCATCGCGGCCAAGCGGGCCGAGCCGCCGGAGCCCATGCCCCACGTGCTGCTTCTGCTGGAGCATCCACCCGTCTACACCCTCGGCAAGAGCGGCGACGCCGAGAACCTGCTCGTGCCCGAAGAGCAGCTGGAAGCCCTCGACGCCACCTTTCACCGTATCGGACGCGGGGGCGACGTCACCTACCACGGCCCCGGTCAGCTCGTGGGCTATCCCTTGTTCGACCTCGACCGCTTTTTTACCGACCTGGGCCGCTATCTGCGCACGCTCGAGGAGGTCGTGATCCGCACCTGTGACGCGTATGGCGTCCCCGGCACGCGGGTCGACGGGCGCACCGGGGTGTGGGTGGGGCCCGACGATCGCGGGCTGGAGCGCAAGATCTGTGCGATGGGCGTGCGCTGCAGTCGCTGGGTGACCATGCATGGCTTCGCGCTCAACGTCACTACGAACCTCGACTACTTCGACCACATCGTGCCCTGCGGGATCGACGACCGCGGCGTCACGTCGCTGGTGGAGGAGACCGACGCGTCGGTGGCGGTGGACGACGTGCGTGGGCCGATCGCGGAGCACTTTGCGGACCTGTTCGGCACAGAGGTGATGGAGCGCCACGGGGCCGACGCCCGGGCGTTTCTGCGGACCCTGACGGAAGAAACCCTGACGGAAGAAACGGTGGGCGGGCTTGAAGAGTCGTGACCACTCACACAGGGGAAGCGTACGGCGGCTGCGGCGTCCTCATTCGGCGGGTTCGGCTTCTCGCCCCTCCGTAATTTCGTCGACGTCAACGGGCGGCAGGTCGTGGTACCAGTCGTGGTGGGGCGACCAGGCGTGACACTCGTGGCACTGCGTCTCCCGCCACACCTTGCCGCACTCCGGGCACTGGCCCTGCGTGTCGAACGTGTGCCAAAAATGGCCGCACTCGCAGGTCCACCGCGCGCTCGATGGGGGTTCCCATTTACATTCGGGGCAGTAAATCTCCATGGCACTCGTCGAGGGCGTGGGAAAAACGGGGGACGACGGGGGTCCGGTTGACAAGGGGCCCGCCGGTGGCTACTCTCGGGATTGTGATGCGTGAAGAGTGATGCCTGAGGCGATGAACAGGGATCGTCAAGTCCGCGGACGAAGAACTCACGCCTCACGTTTCACGGGTCACTTTCTATCAATTTCTCCCCGCTTCGATTCACCCGATCTCCACCATGCCGTCGTTTGACCCAGACAACTTCACCACCCGTCTCCTCGCCGAATCGCTGTTCTACGACCTGGAGTAC
>PXSX01000336.1 GCA_003022655.1 Bacteroidetes bacterium QH_1_64_81
CGCAGCACCTTCCGCTTCCGGGGGACGAGACGTGCGTAGTCGACGTGGTCGTTGGGCAACTCCGCGAGGGGCGCCAGTTCCTCGTCCGTGACCAGCCCGTTCTCGATGAGGGGCTGGGGGCTGATCAGGAGGGGGTTGCCGGCAAAGGTCGAGGGGCTCGAATAAGGCGAGGCGCCAGGCCCGATCGGCCCAACCGGCAACATCTGCCAGAGGCGCTGATTGGTGCGGGTCAAGAAATCGGCAAACCGGTAGGCGGCCGGGCCGAGGTCCCCAACGCCGTATTCGCTGGGGAGGGAGGTGACGTGAAGGAGAATGCCGCTGACGCGTCGAGAATCCACAATGAAGAGGCGGTTTTGAGGCTGGTTAGTCAGGGGAAATTCCGGTTCATACGAGCGTCACGGGAGCGTGGGGGAAAGGGAGCGCGGGAGGGGGCATCCATGCTCTCTCGAACGGTCGGCACCGCATTTCCTCGTGGAAATAGTGGGACATCAAGAGTGCGTCCTACCGTGAGGCCGCAGCGCATGCGTACGGGAAAAGCGACGGGCTCACTCGCTCGGCTCCCCGATAGATTCGTCGGTGGGGAGGCGGGGGCGTTCGTCGGGATCGAGCCGCGTGTCGGGCGCGCCGGTCGCCGCTTCCACGCGGGAGCGGTACAGCGCTTTGAAGCGCTGGTAGAGGGTGTTGAACTGGGCATCGGCCTCGTCGGCGGGCGCGTCAATCACCTCCGGGTACGCAAACGTGGCGGCCCCGGCCGTGTCCACGAAGAGCGTCTTGAGGCCGAGGCGCCGCTGAAAGATCGACGCGGTGGCGTGGAAGACGTGGAATTTCTCGATCGGCACGATCCAGAGGTAGTGCGAGACCACGCCCCGCCGGATGTAGAAGCCGTCCTCGCCCGCCGCGTACTCGTGATTGCGGTACTGGAGCAGGGCCCAGCCCAGGATAAGGGGCACGAGGCCGAAGCCCCACCAGGGCAGGGCGACACCGCCCAGATACGGCCAGCCGACCGGCCAAAAGTAGACGGTGGGAAGAAGCAGGGCCGTGAGCACGGCGGTATATCGGAAGAACCGACGGCGGATGGTCAACGGCGACACGCTGGTGAAGGACTCGGGAAGTTCGAAAGTGCGCACACAGCGGGCCAACTCGAGGAGGCGGTCGCCCCCCGCAAACGGAGCAATCACGCGGTGGCCCTGTTCCTCCACGTCAATGCCGATGGTCTGCACCCTCAACTCGTACCATCCGAAGGCCCGCATGAGGGGATTGGTACGGAGGATGAGCGTCTGCACCTTGTCGAGCGGAATGGTGCCCTCCGTCACCGTAAAGAGGCCATGGCGCTTGCGCAGCTTGTCGCCGTCCAGCCACAGCTGAAAGTCGTAGTAGCGGGCCAGGTGCACGGCAATGCCGCTGATCCATCCCAGGATGACCGCCACGAGGACCGAGGCGAAGATGGCGAGCGCCGGGTGACTGAACATCACTTCCGTAAGCCAGTCCAGACGGTCTGCTCGAATGAATCGCTGGATGAGCGTTTCCGGGTTGAAGAGCTCGAGCACCGAAAAGATGACGGCGAGGTAGAGCAGCGAAAACCGAAAGGCCCCCGATAGCAGTACGCGCCGCGGCGACATGTCGAGCAGCGTCTCGACGTCCGCCTCGTCCTCGTCGGTCGCGTCCGCCTCGGCGTCCGCAGATTCTCGTTGAAACGAGCGGACCACCTGCCGAGCATCCGGGCGACGAGGTTGCGCTCGATCTGGGTGTTCTGGACGCGCTCGATGGGAATGCTCCGGTTTTTTCGGTTCAGCACGCCGCTCTGGATGACAATCTGCTTCGGCGTGATGCGGTAGCTGAACCGCCAGTACTGGAGCAAAATAGCCGGCAGGGCGAACAGGCCGTACAGTACGCCCAGCACGAGGGAGGTGAGGTTCTCCGTGGAGCCCGGATTCCGGAGAATGGGGAGCAGGATCACCAGCAGAGCGGGAAGGCTCGCACCCACCCGCAGCAATAGCGTGAGGGGGTGCAGGCGCTGCGGCTCGTGGATGGCCCCGAGCGTCGCGGCGGCCGGATCCGCTTCGTTCGACGAGAGATCGTCCGCTGAGTCGTCTGTGGACGAAGGATCCGGGGCGGATGCGGCATCTGGTACGGAGGGGTTCGGCTCCGTGGGGGAGGACGAGGGGGACGGCATCACACCGGCTCTTCGATGAGGGGATCTTCAAGGATGAAGCGCTTGATCTTGTCCCGAATCTCCTCGGCATCCGGGAGTGGGAGCCCGGGAATCACGACGTCGCTGCTGCGGGACCCGGCCGTGTGGACGACGAGGCGCCCGAGCGCAAACTCGCGCTCGATCAGGTCCTGCGACACGTCGACGTGCTGGATGCGACGGAGGGGCACCACCGTGCGAACGTGCTTCAGCACGCCGTGCTCCATGTAAATCTCCTCGGGCCGCAGCGCAAAGCCCCACGACTGGTAGCGCAGGCGCGGCCACGCCAGGCAGTACAGCGTCGCCGCCACGAGCACGCCCCCCGAGAGCACGCCGAACGGGAGCCAGGCGTTGGGCGAGAACAGGTGGGTGAGGTCGTAGAAGAGTGCCGGGAGAAAGAGAATCGTCGACGCGCCGGCCATCTTAATCATCCAGATGGTCCGGATCGACGGATCGAGCGATCGAACCGGCTCTTCGGACGCCACGTCTGCGAGGGCGGCGTCGGAAGCAGGGGCTTCCATAGAACGAAAGGGGGAACTCCGATGCGCAACCAATTGCTCAACATATTGAAGCAAGGGAGCCGGTCGAGGTTTCCGGGGCTCGTTGGGGCGAACGGGAGAAGGGTGGAGAGGAGGCAAGGGGGGAGGGGGCGTGGGAGAGTGGGAACGTGGGAGAACGGGTGATGGGGGTGGATCAGGGGGAGGAGTGGTTGGCGACGAGCTGGACGAGGTCTGTTACCACTTCCTCCACCGGGCGATCAGCACTTAGGGTATGGTGGGCTGCCTCGTAGGAGGCGCGGCGCTCGTCCAGTAGCTCCTCGATGCGATTCCGCTGCTCGTCGTGCGGCAGGCGGGTACCGGTGTCCTCTTCCAACAGCGGACGACGGGTGTCGTCGCCGGCCACCCGCTCCAGGATGGTGTCGACCGGTACCTCCAGGTAGACCACGAGCCCATGCTCTTTGGCAAATGCGCGGTTGTCGTCGTCGACGAGGGCCCCGCCGCCCACAGCCACGACGGGGTCGTCGGTCTCGGTCGTTCGGGAAAGCATCTCGGTTTCGAGGGTCCGAAAATAGTCCTCCCCGTCCTCCGCGAACACAGTGGGAATAGAGCGTCCCTCGTGGGCCGTAATGAAGCGGTCGAGGTCGAGGAACGGCTGGCCCAGCCGCGCCGCAGCCCTAGGGCCGACGGTCGACTTGCCGCTCGCCATGAAGCCGGTCAGGTATACGCGCATTTGGCAGTCTGAGTTGTGGATTTTGGAGTGCGGATTTTGGAATGCCCGAGAGAAAAGCCGCCGGTGGGAAGGAGGGGGGAAGATGAGAACCACCGGGCCGCTCCGTCGCTACGATAATGTCTGGCTTCGATAATGTCTGCCGGATGGCCCGCTCGCCTCTTCGCTCCCCGCCTCTCGCCCCGCGGAACGATGTCTCGCTACCGGATGCTCATCGAATATGACGGAACCGACTTCCACGGGTGGCAGATCCAATCGGATGTGTCGACGGTGCAGGGTGCCCTGGAGGAGGCCGTGGAGACCATCGTGTCGTCGGCGTGTCGGGTCACGGGGTCCGGGCGCACGGACGCTGGGGTGCACGCCCGCGGGCAGGTGGCCCACGTCGATCTGCCGAAGGCGCGCGACCCGTATCGGCTGCGCGGGTCGCTGAACGGGCTCACGCCCGACGCCATCGCAGTACGCCAGGTGGAACGGGCGCCGGACGACTTCCACGCCCGCTACGACGCCCGCCGGCGCCGCTACCACTATCACCTCCACACCCAGCCCTGCGCGCTGGAGCGACAGATGCGCACGCGGATTCGTCCCGCTCCGGACTTCGACCGCGTCCGGGCGGCCACGCCCGACCTCCTCGGACAACACGACTTCAGTTCGTTCTGCCTCACCCAGTCCGACACCGAAAACCGCGTCTGCACGCTCCACCACGCGCGGTGGGTTGAGGAGGAGCGGCGCGGC
>PXSX01000337.1 GCA_003022655.1 Bacteroidetes bacterium QH_1_64_81
ATGCAGGGGGGAGACGGCGAGCTTTGCTTTCCAATCGACGAGCTGACCGGCCGGGAGCTGCGGGTCTTCCAGATGCTTGGGCGGGGGCTGGGCATGGACGCAATAGCCGACCGGCTCGGGCTCGCCCGGAAAACCATCGAGACCTACCGACGCCGGGCCAAAGAGAAGCTCGGGTACGAGACAATTGATGAAGTCGTGTCGCACGCGGCCCGGTGGACCCAAGCAGAAGAGATGTAGAGACGAGGACGTAGAGACGAAGCTGGCAAGACCTACGCAGCGCCGTCTCAGAAAGCAGTCTCCGGTTGAAGTTATTCCGCTGAGGCGACCTCTGCCTGCCTCATCGCGCTGCCTCACCGGGCTGCCTCACCGGGCTGCCTCACCGGGCTGCCTTATCGGGCGCACCTCGGACTCATCGCGGGGTGGGTCGGAAGGCATCGAGGCTCGGGGATGGTCACGGAGAGGACTATACCAGCTCGCGCTCTTCGCTTGGGGTACTGGTTTTCTCACGGATACTGGCAGCGCCACCGGACGGGTGAGTTGGCGTATCAGAATTGGGTTTATGATACGCCAATAGATATCAAATAACAAGCATGAGAGGTATCCTGCCCGATACTCATCCCTCCTACACCACGACGTGCAGCTTCCTTCGGTGTCATCGGGAAGATCGGCTGTGTTGATCCGGTAGTCGATCGAGAAAGACGACACATCCTCAACTGAATCGAAGACGACATAGAAAGGCCCGCAGCTCTCCCGCATATTATGTTTTAGCTTGCGGACACTGAAGTCGACGTCATAGCTGTTAGTCTCCTCGATATTCGGTGATGATACGTTGCCGGGTGGCGTAACTGTTGGTGTCTGAATATGACGCACGGGATCGGTCATGATCAAGCCAAAATGGACACCCCGATTGGAGGATCGAGCAAATCCCTATGTCCCAGCAACCAACCTGGACGAAAGGAGAAGGCAAATGGCATCATCCTGGAATAAACTTTACACCGTTGACAGAGGTGGCAATTTCGGTCGTCAGATGGACGCCAAATCGGGGGCCGATGCCCGTCCGCCCCTCTTTCTCCCACGCTCCCGCGCCTTCGTCCCCCACGCCTCCGCGTCCCACATCACTCCTCGGACCGTTCCAGGCCCGGCTGTTCGAGGCGGAGCTGGGCCGAGATGCGGTACGAGAACCCCAGGTCCTCCGCCACGAGCCCGGCAAAGTCGCCGAAGCTGAAGTCGACCGATACCTGTTCGAGGTCGAGCCCCGCGCCGACCGACGGCGTGACGTCGACCCCGATGGGGTCGCCGATTTGGAGGCGCTGAATGCCGCCCCGCAGCTCCACGACGCCCGCGTAGCGGAAGGCCATTCCCAGCCGCGGGTGGAACGACACGTCGCCGATGTTCGGGACGAAGGCCCGCTGGCCGTCCACCGCCACGTCGACGTCAAGCCCTGCGGTGAGCGTATGTCCGTCGCCCACCGGCCACACGGCCCCCGAGCCGAGCCGGGCCACCGGCAACACCAGCGCCGTGCCGCCCTGCGGAATGCTCTGGGCGAACACGGAGTCGTAGCGCACTGCGTTGTCTTGGATCAGCGAGCCATCATCCTTCTGGCAGGCGTCGAAGAACTCGTCTGCAGGGTCGGGATCCTCGCAGTTGACCTCGAACGCGTCGGGGTTGACGCTCCAGCTTTGCAGCATGGTCGTCACGTCGCGGATGACGGCGCCGAAGCGGTAGGGCCCCGTGCGGTACCGGGCCGACACGTCCATGCTGTAGCCCCAGGCGCTGGCAAAATCGCCGATGGAGCGGCGAATGCCTTTGAAGTTGACGCCCGCCGAGAGCCGGTCGCTCACCTGGCGACTGTAGCTCACGAACAGGGCCCAGTCGGCCGCCGAGAAACGGGTGATACGGTTTTTGTAGCCGGGCAGGGGCTGCCCTCGGTCCGGATTCCACGCCGACAGGGTGTTCACGATGTCGTTCACCCCGCTCCGAAAGACCGACACGCCGACCGTCGACCGGGCCGTGATCGGCATCGCGACGCCGCCGTAGTCGAACGACACGGCTCCCGCGAAGCGCTCGACGTGCATGTAGCTGATCTCCGGATACGAGAGCCCCCGGAGGCCGGCCGGGTTCCAGTACCCGGCGCTCACCTCGTCGGCCAGTCCCACGTACGCCCCGCCCATCCCGAGGGCCCGCGCGTCCACCCCGCCGGCCAGAAAGTCAGCGCCGTACTTGGCAATGCGCTGGCCGTGGGCCGGCCCCGTGCCGAGGGCCCCGAATAGCAGGACGCCGAGCATCAATCGGCCAAGCCGCCAATCAAACATGTGACGAAACGAAAATCCGAGGATGATGGGACGTTTGCGTACAGTGGAGGGTCAGGAGGGTACGCGTCGCAGCCGGGCCGCGAACGCGCCGTCCATGCGGTGCCGCTGCGGCAACGTCGCCAGGTGGCCCGCGTCCGA
>PXSX01000338.1 GCA_003022655.1 Bacteroidetes bacterium QH_1_64_81
CGTGAGCTCCTCGGCTCTTTCCTTGTGGGCCGCGAGGGACTCGGCGGTGTCCTCCAGGGCCCGACGCTGCTCTTGGGCCCGGGCGAGGGCTTCTTCGACCCCCTCCAGGTCGTCCCGCTGTTCGCGGAGGCGTTGGTACGTCTGGCGCAGTTCCGCTCGGGCGTCCTTCTTCTCCTGCAGCCGGTCTTGGGCGTCTTGCAGGGCCGCGTCCAGGTCCTCGATGTGGGCGCGGAGCGTGGCCTCCACCTCCTGCCGGTGCGCATCGGTCAGCTCCGTCCCGCACGTCGGGCAGACCTCCCCGTCGAGCTCTCGGAAGCGTTCGAGCTCCTCAACCTCCCGCTCCCGCTCGTCCCGCCAGGCCTCAAGCTCCCCGACCTGCTCCTGCACGGCCTGGGAGAGGGCCTTCCCCTTCTGCTCCACCTTCTCGAGTCGGTCCGCCAAGGCCGCCCGCGTCTCCTTCCTCGCCTGGAGCGACTCGATGCGCTCGTCCAGTTCTTCCACCTGTTCGAGCGCCTCTTCCTCCTCCTCGATTTGCGCGCGGAGCGTCTCGATTTCCCCCTTGAGCTGCTGGCGGGCTCCGACGATGGCCTCCCGCGCCTCGGCCTTTCGTTCGTTCAATCGGTCGCGGCGCCGGCGAATGCGCTTCTGTTCCTGAAGCTGCTGCCGCGCCGCCTGGGCGTTTCGGAGTTTCGCCTCCACATCGTCCCGCTGCTGGAGCGTGGACTCGCATTCGTCCAGAGACTCCTTGAACCCGTTTTGTTCAACCTTGAGCCGATCGAGCCGCCGTTCCACCTCGGAGCGACGCTCCTGTAACGCTGTTGTCTTCTCGTCGAGCTTCTGCCGGAGGGTCCGGTGCCGGTCTCGGGTCTGCTCCAGGGCACTCCGCTCCTCCACCAGCGCCTGGTGCTCCCTTCTCCCGCAGCGCTGAGAGGGTCTCTTCCTGGTCCTTGATCTCTTCACGGACTGCGTCCCGCGTTTCCTCCCACTCCGGCACCTCCTCAAGCGCGTCTTCGAGACGGTCCACCTCGGCCGCGGCGCGCTGCTCACGCTCCTTCGCCGCTCGCCAGTGGTCCCGAGCCTTATCTTCGAGGGCCTCGTACCGGCTGAGGTTGAGGATGCGGGTGAGGATTTCCTTGCGCTGGCTGGGGCTCTTTTGGGTAAACTCGTCCGACCGCCCTTGAAGCAGGAAGGCCGAGTTGATGAACGTGTCGTAGTCCAGCCCCAGGGTGTCGTCGATCCGCGCCTGGGTCTCGCGCTGGGTAGAGCCAGTAAGGGGGCGGTAGCTGTCGCCCTCGGCGTCCTTCAGTTGAAACTCAAGATCCGACGAGGTGGTCTTGCCCGTCTCCGAACGAGAAAAGGAGCGGACGACCCGGTAGCGCGTCCCCTCCAGGTCGAAGGTGAAGGAGACCTTCATGTGCCGGGTGCCAATCCGGATCAGCTCCTCGTCGGGCTTGCGCCGGCCGCTCGACTTGCGCGCCTCGCCCCAGACAGCCCACGTCATCGCGTCGAGGAGCGCCGACTTGCCCTCCCCGTTGCCTCCGGAGAGACAGGCGACCTCGAAGTGATCGAACTCAAGAGGGGGCGCCTCCGTCCCGTAGCTCAAGAAGTTCTTCAGTTCCAGACGGACAGGAATCATACACGTAAACAGACTGCGGAACGCAAATCGGGGCAGCGGTGTGGGCGAGCACCGCCCCAAACATTCTCGGCATAGACGTGCGCTGTGTTCTGAGGCTTCCTCACCGAAACTGTACCGGGGTCACGATGACGGTCGTCCCCACCACGTCCGTAAGCTCCCGGTCCGCGAGGTGATCGTTGAGGCGATCCTCCGTCGCGTCGGCGATTCGGGCCCGTTCCGGAGCGCCCACGGCGTCGTCCACCGCGGCCAATGCCGAGCTGTCACCCTCGACGTCTAGACGAGCGTCGATGCGCTGGCGGGGCGCACCGGGGACGTTGTCCTGAACGAGACGGAGGTCGACGTTCAGCGTGCAGTCGTCAGTTTCAGACCCGCGGAGAATCGCGTGCGCAGTGTCTTTGATGGCGCGCTGAAGGTCGCCCGCCAGCTCCGGGCGGAGTCGCCCACTTTCCTGCACAAGGCCCCGAATGGTGCTGAGCTCAACGTCGCCCGTAATGTGGAGATCGATCGAGATATCGCTTCCAAGTACGGCCATGAAATTGGTAGAGTCGGGTAAGAACCACCGTGAGAGCGGCCCTCTGTGTAATCAATCGTACTGAACGAATTTCTTTACGTTTTCTTCAGACCTGAGGATCCGTTGGCTGAACGGGCATCAGTCTCAGGATTCCGAGTCTAGCCCGACCGACTCTGGGGAGGCGTCTGGGGGCGACTGGACCTCGGATCGAATCCGCCGGCTCAATTGGTCGGCCGCTTTCTTGGCTGCAGGGACCCACTCCTCGGTGGCTTCGATGGTCTGGGGAAGGAGCCGAGCAACGGGCCGGTACAGGGTCGAATTGTCTCTCGTGTCTTGCTCGGGCATCTCCAGTCCCGACAGCACCAGAAAGAGGAGGCTCAGCAGCAGCGCGGCCTTGACGCCCCCTACCGCCCCACCGGCCACCTGGTTCACAACCGACAGGGACAGAGAATCCAGCACCTGCTCGACCAGGCGGGACAGGGCGAGAAAGAGGAGGTACACGCCTAGAAACAGTACCGTGAATCCCGCCAGGGGAATCAGCGATTCAGAGAGGCCCAGACTAGTGACCATCGCCTCGCCCACCACGTCCATGAACTCTACGGAGAAGAGCAGCGCCGCCACGAGCCCGAGCAGACTGGCCGCTTGCCGCACGGCCCCCACCATGTAGCCCCGAATCAATCCGCAGAGAAGGACGACTACAATGAACCAGTCGAGTGCGGTCAGCATGGGACGCCGCTGATTCCGTGGGAACCGATGAGCGTGAAAATGAGGCAGGGGCGCATTAGATGTAACGGCATCCGCGTGCATGGTTCACGACCCTGCTAATCGGTCGCGGAAAACGGGCCGCGAGCGGATCCGGGATTCACGCATCGAGGCTCACATCGTGCCGGCCTCCTCACTCGGCGTTCATCCGTTGGAAAGCGCGTTTTGCACCCGTTTGCGGACGCGATTGCCGTCCACACGGCCGC
>PXSX01000339.1 GCA_003022655.1 Bacteroidetes bacterium QH_1_64_81
CCAGCGTCGGGCCAGGTGCTCGTTGATGTCATCGGGCGCGAGGGGAAGCTGGGCCGGGGCCCCTTCCAGAATGCCGACAATGGCCTCCCCGTGCGACTCGCCGGCGGTCAGGTATCGAAGCATATATTCAGTTGCAGGTTGGAAGGTTGAAGGTTGAACGTTGCGGGCCGGAGTCTGCTGAATGCATTCACCCGTACCAGAACGAGAACATTCAATCTTCGAACGTCCTAACGTTCCAACGCAATCAGTCGATTTCGTAGAAGGCCGGGGTGCCGTCGCGGCGCTGCACCTGCACGAGGACCGATCCCGTCGTCTCCGCCAGGTGCTGCACCACGTCGGAGGGCGTTTCAATCCGAGTGTCGCCGAGGCGAGTAATCACGACATTGCGGGGGAGTCCCGCGGCAGCGGCCCGGCCGCCACTCTCGACGTATGCCACATACGCCCCTCCGTCCACCCCGAACGTAGAGGCCTCGGCGTCCGAAAGCGCACGGAGGCCAATACTCCACCCATCGATCTCCGTGACGGCCGTGTCGTTCTGTTGATTGTCGGGGGGCTGGTACTCGGGAGACTCCGATCCGGAGGACGGCCCGGAGCGAAGATCGCTCAGCCACTCCTGGTACACGGACGTATCTTCTCCCATGAGCGTCACCTCAAGGGTTCGATTAATACCGTCCCGCCACACGCCAACGGTGACCGTGTCGCCCGGTCGACGGCGGGCAATTCTCGCAAACCCGCTCGGTCTGCCGCACTGCTGGGCTGAACCTCTTCGATGTAGACTCCGCGGATGTCGTCGAGGCCGAGCTTGTCGGCCCGCTCCGCGTCCACCGGACGAATGCTGACCCCCAAGTAGCCCCGCCGCACCTCCCCGTATGCGATGAGATCGGTACTCACCCGCTCCACCAGGGCCGACGGAATCGCAAATCCGTAGCCCTCGGTCCGCCGACTCCGACTAGCGATGGCGGTGTTGATGCCCACGAGCTCCCCCTGAAGATTTACGAGCGCTCCCCCCGAGTTGCCGGGATTGATGGCAGCGTCGGTCTGGATAAAGCTCTCGACCCGGAACTGGTCTTCGATGATCCGGAGCTGGCGCCCCAGGGCACTCACAATGCCGGCCGTGACTGTGGAGGTGAGTTGCAGCGGATTGCCGACCGCCACGACCCAGTTGCCTACCTGAACGCGATCGGAGTTTCCGAAGGGGACGGCGGGAAACGCCCCCTCCCCGTCGATCTTGATCACGGCGAGGTCCGTCGAGGAATCCCTGCCCACAATGCGGGCATCGAACTCTCGCTTGTCGGCCAAGCGCACCCGAATGCGCTCCGCGCCCTCTACGACGTGATTGTTCGTCACGATGTACCCGTTCGGGCTGATGAGCACGCCGCTTCCCAGGCTCTCTTCCGGGCGTCCGAGGGGGGATTGCCCCGCGGAGCCCTCTCCGGATTCGACGCGGATGGAGACGACCCCGGCGGTCACCTGCTGGGCCACGTCGCGGAACAGCTGGTTGAGGGCCGCGGGCGGCGGTCCTTCTTCCGTCCACTCGCTCGGGACCGATGCGGTTTGAGTCGTGCCGGCCTGTTCTGTCGTCCCCACGCGCTGGACAACTCGGGTCACCGAGGATGTGTCTGGGTCCTCGTCCACGATCAGCATGACGAAGATTCCTCCCAGCAGCCCCACTAGCACGAGGCCGATCCCAGCGAGGAACCGTGCAATACGCCTCGACAGAGACATTCAGAAAACGGTGACAAATGGAGAACAGTTGGTTCACTCTCCACCTCAATTTTGAAGAATTGTTTCGGTCCGGCGGTCCCCTGCGGGGCGAATGGAGCGCCGAGCCTCCCTCATCGTGTGAAGCGACTGCGACGATTTGGGGCCGACCCGCTCGGGAAGCAGTTCCCCTGTCCCTGATTCCTAGAGGCCCCCTGCACGACCATTGCCCGTCGCGGCAAGCCTCACTCCGTCTCCCCCGTCCGCGAGGCATTCGTCTCCGAGGACATTTTCGAGGAGCGAGGAAATTCCACCGTAAAGGTGCTCCCTTCCCCCTTCTCCGTTTCGACGTGGATGGTCCCATCCATCTGCTCGGCCAGACGCGCCGAGATGGCGAGGCCGAGTCCATTCCCCTCGTACGTCCGCGCCCGCCCCCGGGACTCTTGCTTAAATTCGTCGAAGAGGTTCGGGAGAAAGTCCTCGTCGATGCCGATGCCCGTGTCCTCCACCTCAACGTATACCTGGCCGTTGGTGCGGCCGGCGGAGATGGCGACGTGGCCGTCGTGGGTGTACTTGATGGCGTTCTCCACCAAGTTCCGCACGATCTGCTCGAGGTATTGCTCGTCGACATCGGCCTGCACGGGCGTGTCCGGCGTGTCGACCCGGACGGACAGGCCCTTTTCCTCCGCGTCGTCCCGAAGGTCCAACGCCACGCGGCGCGCACACTCATCAAGGGGCGTTGGGGTCAGCTCCAGATCTTCCTCCCCCGACCGAAGCATCGACAGGTCGAGGAGGGCGTTCAGCGTCCGTTTTAGCCGCTGCCCGTTCGCCTCGATCATGTCTAGGAACTCTTCCTGCTCGTCTGTCACCATGTCCCGCAGCACTTCGAGCGCCCCCAGAATGTTGGTGAGCGGGGTGCGCAACTCGTGCGAGGTGGTGGCCAGGAAGTCTTCCTTGAGGCGATTGGCCTCGCGGAGCCGCTCGTTGGCCTTCTTGAGCCGCTCGGCAACCACGCGCTCGCGCTCCAACTTTCGCACCCGCTCTTGCGCACGCCGATTTTCCTCCTTGATCTGGTAGTACCGCCGATAGCCAAGGGCGAGGGCGAGGAACGCGACGCCGTAAGCGAAGAGGGCCCACCTCGACCGAAACCACGGAGGCCGAATGTGGAGGGGTAGCATTCCCACCTCGCTCACCTGGCCCCGATCATTGCGGGCCTGAACGCGGAAGCGGTAGGTCCCCTCCCAGAGATCTCGGTATCGCTGGCTCGCCTCGGTCGTCCAGTCGGTCCACTGGTCCACGGTGCCGTAGAGCGGGGCCCCTACGTCGACGCGCAGGTCCCGGCCGTACGGGACCGTCAGTGTGGATTCATTGGCGGGACCGGAGCTGTGCCCCCCATACACGATCCGCCCCCTGCGAAGCGTCGTCACCTGGCGCACGCGGGCCGAGAAGTCGGCCGTCGGAGGCTCGATGTCGCGACCCTGTCCCAATGCGTACCGGAAGAGCCGTCGCCCGTCACCAAGCCACACTGTGCCCTCTCGGCCAACGGAAAGAGTGGGCCTTTCCGACTTCGGGAATTGAAGTGGATCGACCGCCTTCCACTGGTATGACCCATCCTCTCTCCGTTTTCCCCAGAAGACGCGCTTCTTCAGGACCACCCAGAGCTTTTCCCCTACATTTTCGATCGCCTCAACCGTAAGCGTGTCTGCACCCTCAATGTCAGGCAGAAGTGACGGGCGACGGGTAAACTGCCAGGCCTCAGGCGCCTGATCCGCGTCATCAATCTGAAAGAGGCCCTTTTTCGAAACGACGGTGACACGTCCATCAACGACCTCCATCCCTTTGTATCCCCGAGGAAGCCCGTCTTGCTCGCCGTATCGCGTCGTCGACTTGGCGCGCCGACCGTCGGCCGCCAAAGCGACTCGAAGGACCTCGCCGCTGAACGTGCTCGCCCATAAGGTTCCCTCGTCCTCCATCGCGAGGTCCCGCACTTCCTCCTGGATTTCCTCGATCGAGAACGGACGCCATCCATCCTGCGTCCGCCTCACGCCCTTCAGCCCCGAATTCGATCCCGCGTAGACGATGTCTCCGTCCCTCGCCTTCAGAAGGTGGTTTGTAACCGACCAACTAACATCCTCCCGCTTGCTACGTGGGCTGATCTGATACACCCCGTTTTCCTGAGTACCGGCAAGCAGGGTTTCCCCAACAGACAGCATGTCCTGAGCTAGGGGAAGGTCTCCCCATTTCTCGAAAGAAGCACTTCGCCCACCGAGCATCTGTTTATCTTGCCCCTTGAGCACGTATAGCCCGCTCCCTGTTGCCACGTACGTCGTATCTCTGTGCTCTCGGATGCTACGGACCGTACCGTCGAGGCCGGTGCGCTCGTCGTGGATGGTCAGGGGCGCATTCAGATCCGCCCGGAACACCCCCCCGCTATTGAGCGCCATCCACAGCTGTCCCTCCCTGTCCGCGTACACGTGGTTTACGACGGGGTCGGGAAGTCCAGATGAGCCATCCAGCACGCGCACGATCTGCCCCGCGGCGTCGATGACGACGACTCCCCCTCCGAGCGTTGCCAGCGCATACCGATCTCCAGGAAGCCGGCATCCGTGGTACAAATCGTTCTCTTGAAGGTACGATGTGAGTTCGGGAGCGAAAGAGCGGAACGTTTCCCCGTCGTGCAGCAAGAGGCCCCTCTTCTGCGTGCCGATGAGCAGATCGCCGCTCGGGTGGCGGGCCGTCATGTAGATCGGAGTTTTCGGAATCGTCTCAAGTCCCGGTACGGGGTTCAGCGAGTCGCCCTCCAACCGGAGCAGTCCCCTCTCAGAGTCGCGGACGTGGAGCGTCCCGTCGACGGCGAACGACGTGTGGAAGCCCGCCTCGCTGGTCCAGGTCGTGATCTTAGTTCCGTCCCATCGGAAGAGGCGTTTGTTGGTCTGATAGTAAACCCCCTCGTCCAAGACGTGCGTCCCCCATACGTCTTCGAAGTCGCGCTCGTCCTCGGGAATATGCTCGTAGAACGACGTGTAGCGGAGCACGCCCCGCGGCCGTGGGGATGAGGCGCCACCGCTCGCCGTCGTACTGCAGGACGCCGTCGTTATTTGCGACGTAGATCAGACCCTGGTCGTCCTGGACAACCCCCCAGTTCTGGGGATCCTGCTGGTACTCCGGCGGGGCGTAGTGCTCACTCGGAAACGGAATGCCGAACTCCTCTTGTCCTCCCGACTGCCCAGCGGCAATACGGACTCCCGCCAAAAGCAGAAGAAGTGTAACTTTTATCCACTTACGTGTCATAACTACCTATATCATGAGAAAAACCTATATCATGAGAAAAATCCGCATAGGATCTTGCAATCCCGCTCAGAAGCTGTTTGGCAAACGCTCTGCGGCCTGCGACTTCGTGAATCTCGCGCAAAATGGCTTCTGCATTCGCCTGGTAGCCCCACTACAAGGCTCATTCGGACGCCATTTTGCGACATCACCCACTGCGTCTCGGCTTCGCATCAATCCACCAAACAGCTTTATTTAAGAGACGTCTTTCCACCGCTAATTTCATCCCAACAATCCCGTAGTCCCATGGAACATTCTTCCTCCACCACCCTCGGTTCCTTCTTTACCGCCACCCTTCTTGCCGGCGCCATTCTGCTCGGCGGCTGCAGTGACAGCCTCACCGGCGTGACGCCGCCGACCGCCGAGGAGGACGTGTACCAATCCGGCTGCCAATCACAACACGTCCGACCAAGATTAGCTTATTGTCTCCTGCACAGTCTGTCCGCTGATCACATATTTTGTGTTTCGCCATGATTGATTCCCCCACCCTCAAGGCCCTCGCCTCGACGATTGCTACGTTCGCGGTCATCGTCGCTATCGGGGCCTTCACGAGCGCCATTGGTCAGGACACGGCGCCGCGCGCCACGGCGCCGGCGGCGAGTCCGTACGAGAACGTTGATGCGGAGGCCAACACGGCGACCCACAATCGCCCGGATCGGCCTGCACCGTCTACGGAGGCCGTCCATAACACTCCGTAGCAAGGAGCGGTGATGGATTTCTGTTTGCCCTTCCGCTCCGGGACCCTCGTTCGGCGCGTTCGCGTAGGGCGTACCGCTGAGCTTCTCACTGGTTCTGCGAACCGGTCCGTACGTCCACGACGACTCGAATGCGTGCCAGCTACTGCGACGGCTACTACGTGCCTCTCCCCGAGGGGCATCCCTTCCCGATGGCGAAGTTTCCGGCCCTGCACC
>PXSX01000340.1 GCA_003022655.1 Bacteroidetes bacterium QH_1_64_81
CTTTGCAATAGAGTCATCTTGAGCGGAGCGCACTCTGAAAGTACTTCTTCTCTTCGGTCAGGGCGCAGCGGAGTCAAAGGGGTCCGAAGGGTCATCCTCCCGGGATCTCCCTAAATGCGACGAAAACGCCGGGCTCAGTCTGAAACTACTTCTTCGCTGTGCTCAGGGCGCGGAGAGATTCACCCTGAAAGCGCTTCTTCGCTGACGCTCAGGGCGCTTCGGGCTCCCGATCGCCATCGGATCCCTCAGAATGACGAGCCCTTCATGATTCCAAAATGATCCCTTGAACGTGCACTAGACATCTCGGACCTGTCCCGAGACAAAGCTCCTGCTGTCCCTGCTCCACGGGAGTCCCCGACTGTGCATCTCACCAAATCGATCCACCTGAGAAAAGGCCATCCATGTCTTCTCCTGCCGTTGACCGCGACGCGCTCGTAGAGCTTCTGGACGAAAAATCGGACCTCATCGTCACGATCATCGACTCCTTCCTCGACGACTGCCCCGACTACATGGAGGCCATCCGCGAGGCGGTTGAGAACGAGGATCCAGAGACGCTGAAGCAGGAGGCGCATGGACTAAAGGGCGCCGCAGGGAGCCTGCGGGCCGGACCCGCAAGTGAGGCGGCCCAGGCGCTCGAAGAGATCGGCCATTCGGGCGATTTTGCGGGGGCAGAAACCGCCCTCGATGCCCTGGAGCACGAGATCGACCGCCTCAAAGACGACCTCCATGCCCTCCGGAGCGAGTACCGCAACGAATCCGACGACGCGTAGTCCGCTCGGGTGAGGGAGTAGAAGTTACTGCCCCGGTGGCGAATCGGCGAAATGGTCGAACCCTCCGGGTTGCAGGGGAACGGTTTCCCCGTTGGCACGCTGGATCGTGACGGGCTCCTCGGCCTCCTCCGGGGCCACGACCTCCCCCACCACGCTGTAGGTCTGTGGATCGAGAGCCTCGAGGTCGTCCTCCGGCATCGTGAACACCAGTTCGTAGTCTTCGCCCCCAAACAGGGCATAGACGGTCACGTCCTCCTCAAACTCTGTAGCCGTGTTGCGCGTCTCCGGGTCGATGGGCAGGGCCGGCTCGTAGAGTTGCGCGCCCACGTCGCTGGCCTCGCAGATGTGATGCACCTCGGCGGAGAGCCCATCCGAGATGTCGATGAGGGACCGCGGCTGCACCCCAGCATCCGCCCAGTCGCGGATGATCTTGAGTTGGGCCGGCGGGGCGAGGTGGCGGCGGATGACGTAGGAGTAGGGATCGAGGTCGGGCTCGAAGTTCTCCTCCTGTTCCTGCAGGCGCTCCCGGTTGCGCAGGAGCACCTTCAGGCCCGCGTAGGAGGCCCCGATGTCGCCCGTGACGCAGATCTTGTCGCTCACCTGGGCGTCCTTGCGGTACACGACGGCGTCCTCGTCCGCCGCCCCCACGACCGAGATCGAGAGGGAGAGGCCGTGGGACGCGTTCGTGTCGCCCCCCACGATGTGCATATCGTAGGCATTGCAGGCCTGCTTCAGCCCTTCGTAGATCGTGGTCACCATCTCGACGGACACGTTCTGCGGGATGCCGATCGAGACGGTGGCGTAGCGGGGCGTCGCGTTCATGGCCACCACGTCGCTCACATTTACCGAGAGGGCCTTGAATCCGAGGTGCTCCAGGGGCATGAAGGCGCGGTCGAAGTGCACCCCCTCGACGAGCGTATCCGTCGTGAGCACATGCACGCGCTCACCGCCAGTGCGGTACACGGCGGCGTCGTCGGCGATGCCCGACACGATGGACTCGTCCTCGGACTCGCCGAGGGTCTCGCGCATGAGGGCAATGAGGCCGAACTCGCCGATCTCGGCGAGGGCGGTCTGCTGAGTCTGCTCCTGGGGTTCCATGGGGCCGAGGCTGTGGTGTGGAAGAAGCGCGGTCTGCCAAAAGATGTGTACCCCGGTGGCAAAGGCGTGTTTGCGGGTCGTGGCCGAACGCCCCCCCTTTCGTCGGCTTTTTGATCGGGACGACGGCGGTCGGCAGTTGGCGGATCACGGCGGCGAGAAGTTCGAGGAGAGACGGGTCCTCCAGGGCGATCGTATGTTGAAAATTTCCCTTCGTGGTGTGGAGCGCCTCTGATCAACGAAACTGCCCGAATGGCGCGGGCGAGAGGGCGCGTAGGAGCACGAACACACCTCCCTGGCTCGGGGGCACCATCAGGTCTCGGGTCAAGATGCAATTGCCGTAACGGGTCCTCCCGAAACTGCTCTTGGCGGTTGGCCTCCGGTTATGACTGCGGCACGCTGATGGATCCAAGGATCGTCCGGGCCGACGCGCCGGTCACCGACGGCAGGCTGGTAGGCACGCCGTTGATCGTTTCGTGGGCGAGGACGGCGAAGCAGAGCGCTTCCTTCGCGTCGCCGTCTACGCCGTACTCCGACGCGATGCGGACGGAAATCGGTGCGAAGGCGTC
>PXSX01000341.1 GCA_003022655.1 Bacteroidetes bacterium QH_1_64_81
GTCGCTCCACGTCAGGAGCTGTCGGGGGCGCTCGTTGACGACGAAGAGGGTCCCCTCATCGTCCTGTGCCACCGCGACGGGCCGCCCGTTGCCCCGCACTGCCGCTCCGGCTCGCTCATCCTGGAAGCTCCATCCTTCTCCCTCGCTGCGATCCGTCCGCCCGATGGGGAGCGATTCGAGATACTGCCCCTCCTCCGAAAAGCGCTGCACCCGGCCATTGTAAGTGTCGGCAGCGAGAATCATCTGCCCGTTCGTCGGATCCACGTCGGAGGGAGTGTCAAACTCCCCGGCTCGGGTTCCCGATCCCCCGAGCACCATCTTCTGCCGGCCTCCCTTTCCCAGTACCGAGACCACGTCTTGGGCGGCGTCGGCGACGTAGAGCCGGCCCCGCGGATCGACCGCCAAGGCTCGGGCATTGTCGAATCGTGCGAGGACCGTCCCCGGCACGGCCCCGGTCGTGTCCTGCGCCCCGGCATCGCCCAGCCCCGGGCCCAGAACGGCCAGAAGTCCACTCAGAAGAAGAGCAGAACCGCGGTCAATCATGAGCAGAGGTAAGAGCGGGCCTTTATCGAGAGAGTGAATGTGCAGGGTCACCGAGCCCCCGGTTCTCCCCGCTCGCGCATACGCCCAAGCCACGATGCAGGACTCTCGCGGCGAGACGCCCATCCCTATTTCCCCGACGACAGAGCACACCTCTCAGCATCGAAAGGGCTCAATCCACGAGAACGTCTCACCCCTCAGAGAGGCGGGCCAATCCTTTCTCTCCAATGTCCCGACGGTAGGTGTTCCCTTCGAAGTGAACGCAATCCACCCCTTCGTAGGCCCGGTCGAGCGCGGAGGGCAGGTCCGACGCGAGGGCCGTCACGCCGAGGACCCGCCCGCCATCCGTGACGAGGCGGTCCTCCGGTGTCAAGCGCGTCCCGGCGTGGATGACCGACACGTCCTCCAGCGCCTCCGCCGCCCCGATGCCTGTAATCTCGACCCCGGTCTCGTACTCGATGGGGTAGCCGTCGGAGGCGAGGACGACGCAGGCCGCCGCCCCGCCCGACGTCCGCAGGCTTCCGCCCTGCAGGTCGCCGTCGACCAGATCACGGAAGACGTCGACGAGGTCGGACTCGACGAGCGGGAGGACCACCTGTGCCTCCGGGTCGCCGAGGCGGCAGTTGTACTCGACGACCTTCGGTCCCTCGTCCGTGATCATGAGTCCACAGTACAGCACGCCATGGTAGGGCGTGCCTTCCTCCTGCATGCCCCCGAGCGTCGGCTCGATAATGTCCCGGCAGATCTCGGTGAGCAGAGATGCGTCCACGATTGGGGCCGGGGCGAAGGCGCCCATGCCGCCCGTGTTTGGTCCCGTGCCGCCCTCGCCAATCGGCTTGTGGTCCTGCGAGGGCGGCAGGAGGACGTAGCGCGAGCCGTCGGTGAGGGCAAGCACGCTCACTTCCTCCCCGTCCATCTTTTCTTCGATGACGACCCGATCGCCGGCCGCCCCGAAGGCCCGCTCCTGCATGATCCGGTCCAGGGCGTCGTGCGCCTCCTCCAACGACGCGGTGGGGATGTCGTGCCGGGCCATGAACTGGTCGGCGAAGGCCTTGCTGCCTTCGAGGCGCGCTGCCTCCTGAGTCGGGCCCACGATGGAGAGCCCCTCCTCCTCAAACCGATCGACAATGCCGTCCACGAGCGGCCGCTCAGGACCTACGAGCGTAAGGTCGATCGACTCGGCCTGCGCGAAGTCGGCAAGCCCGTCGAGGTCGGTGGCGGACACCCCAACATTGGTGCCGACCTGAGCGGTGCCCGGATTGCCGGGGGCGGCGTAAAGGCCCGAGACCTGATCGCTCTGGGCGAGTGTCTCGATGAGGGCGTGCTCCCGCCCTCCACTTCCTACCACGAGGATTCGCATACGGTTTTCGATGATTGTGTGGCTCCGATCCGTTACACTAACGAGTCCGTGCTGTAAACTGCATGCAGCCCGCAGGTTCTGATTTCAACATAGGTGACGGCTTGCACTCATGCACATGTTCCTCTTTTTCGGTCGGTCCCGTTTGCTTGCGGGTGTGCTCGGCGGCCTCGTTCTTCTCGGCGGAGGCGCGGTACTTGGAACGGCCCCCCGGGCCGCCGCTCAGGTCGGGTTTCCGGGGGCGCCGGACGAGCCGGGGATAAATCTGCGGATCTACCCGCTCGACACCTGGACTCCGCGGGTGGGAGTTGGGACCGGTGCGGGCCTGGTCCTCCACCACCTGGGCCGCCGACACGCCCAGGGTCTTCTCACCGTTGCTCCGGCCCGGCACGAGCAAGTGGCGACGGCGGCCTGGGCCAGCGCCAATCCAGATCGGGCCCGGCAGTATGTGCTCGTCCGTGCCCGGGGCCTCGACACGAACCGGGACTGGTTCTACGGGCTCGGCCCGGGGTCGTCGAACGACGCGCGACAGTCGATCGAACGATCCGCCCTGACGTTCGAGGTGCGGGTGGGGCAGCACTTTCTCGATCAACGACTGCTCCTTCAGCCGCGCCTGAAACTCTCGGGCCACCGGGTGGACCGCGTGCCCGCTCCCTCCGCCGCGGGGCTCGACGATCAATCGCGGGTCCACCTGCAGCAACTGGCATCGGATCGCGTCGGGGCGCTGTCGCCCGAGCAAACCGGACTGCGGGTCGGCGTAAACCTGCAGTACGACACGCGTCCCCCGGCGGCCCGGCCAAGGCGAGGGATCCTCCTCGAAGCCGGATGGAGCCGATACGTGGATCTCTCGGCCTCTCTTCTCCACTACGACCGCTTCGATCTCGCGGCCGTCGGGTCCCTCCCGCTTTACGGCGCGCATCACCTCGTGGGGCGCCTGTCGCTCGTTCACACCGCGGCGCGGGGCCGCGCAGCGGTTCCGTACTACCTGCGTCCCACGCTGGACGGCCCCCTCGTCCCCGGCTGGGTGCGGCACCGATTCGTGGACTCAGACCGGCTCGTGGGCACCCTCCTGTACCGGTTTCCCCTCGTCCAGCCCTTCGGTCTGGTGGACTTAGGGGGACACCTGGGTGTCCACGGGGCGAGCGTCTACGACGACGTATTTTCTGACGCGGCTCTCGACCTGACGTTCGAGGAGGCTCCGGACCTGGACCCCTCCTCGGTACCGCTGCGGCCCGCTGCGTCGCTCGGGCTCCACCTGGGCCTTACCTTCCGACAAACGCCCTCTCTCGACCTTGCGCTGGGCATCAGCCCGGAAGGCATCACCGCCGTTCGCTTCACGCTCAATCAGGACCTCCAGGCCCTGCGGCAGCCCCACCACCGCATCCGACGGTAGCCCGGATTCCGTGAATTGAGCACTCTCCCACCGCTCAGGGCGCTTCGGCACGTTCAAGAGGTCCTTTTGTGGTCGTGAAGGACTCGTCATTCTGAGGGAGCTGCCAAGCGACCGAAGAATCTCTTTGAACCCAGCGTTTTCGCTCCATTCTGGGAGATCCCGGGAGGATGACCCTTCGGGCCCCTTTCACTCCGCTTCGCTCCGCTCAAGATGACTCCATTGCAAAAGGGGTTGCTTGAAACTGCATCAGGATGAGTTCCTCAGGACGAGCCCTGGATTGGGATTTCTCGGGATGACATTCAGGGCTGTTGGCCGGGGCAAAGGCACCGCGCACTCACCCAATCAGACCTCCATCCTCTGACGTGCCTCTTCCCGTGCTGCTCGTCCTCGTTCTGCTGGTCAGCGTCTACGGGGTCTTGGCAGGGGCCGCGTCCCTGGGCTTCATCCGGGCCCGACGGCAG
>PXSX01000342.1 GCA_003022655.1 Bacteroidetes bacterium QH_1_64_81
CCCTCCGGCAATCCCGAGCCGAGCCGCGAGGACATCCGCATCACGCGGCAGCTTGTCGACGCGGGCGAGACGATGGGCATTCCCGTCCACGACCACCTCATTATCGCCGGCACTGAGCACACCTCCCTCGCCGAACGCGGCGTCATTGATTGAGAATCATTGCTCATTTGGTCATTGTTCATGTGGTCATTTTGCCACTTTAATATTTCGACGTTTAAAATGACAAATGAGGAAATGATAAAATGAAAAATGACAGCATGACCCCAGAGGTGCTTGAGAATCGCCTCGTGGACTTCGCGGTGCGGATTGGAAAAGTTGCGGACGCACTGCCGGATACCAGGCTCGGTCAGCACATCGCGAATCAGATCGTGCGCAGTGGGACCTCACCGGCACCGAACTACTCGGAAGGCTGTGCTGCGGAGAGCCGAAAAGACTTCGCTCACAAGTTGAGCATCAGTCTGAAAGAGCTGCGCGAGACGAAAACGTGGCTTCGCATTATCCGAAAGGCGGATTTGCTTCCCGCTCAGCGAACAGAGGAATCGGTTCTGACTCTCAGTTTCCGCTCTCAGTCTGTATTCTTCTCCACGTAATCCTCGACCTGTTGCTCTAGGAGCGGGAGAGGAAGGGCACCGTTCCTCAGCACCGCGTCGTGAAAGTTCCGGAGGTCAAACGCGTTGCCGAGAGCGGTTTCGGCCCGGTCGCGGAGGGCGCGGAGTTTGAGTTCGCCCATCTTGTAGGCAAGGGCCTGCCCCGGCCACGCGATGTAGCGGTCCACCTCGTTTGTGACGTTCGTCTCGGTGAGCGCCGAGTTGTCGAGCATGTAGTCGATGGCCCGCTGGCGCGACCAGCCCAGGGCGTGCATCCCCGTGTCCACGACGAGACGGAGGGCGCGCCACATCTCGTAGGAGAGCCGCCCGAAGTTGCTGTAGGGATCGTCGTAAAACCCCACCTCCAAGCCCAGCCGCTCGGCGTAGAGCGCCCATCCTTCCACGAAGGCCGTGAAGTTAGTGTGACGGCGGAAGGGCGGTAGATCGTCGAGCTCCTGCTGCACGGCGATCTGGAGGTGGTGCCCCGGCACGGCCTCGTGCAGGGAGAGCGCCTCGATCTCGTAGAGCGGGCGGCTCGGTAGGTCGTGCGTGTTCACGTAGTAGACTCCGGCCCGCGTGCCGTCGCCCGCCGGGCGCTGGTAGTAGGCCGTGGTGGTGCGGGGGGCAATGTAGTCCGGCACCTCCCGAATGCCATACGACATGCGGGGCAGTGTCTCGAAGAGCTCGGGCAGCTTTCCGTCCATGCGCTTGAGCACGTAGGAGGTTTCCTTGAGAAGTTCCTCGTCCGAATCGGCATAGAACTGATCGTCAGTCCGCAGAAACTCGACGAAGCCGTCGAAATCGTCGCCGTATCCGTGCTGCTCGACGATGTTCATCATCTGCTCCCGAATGCGCCGGACCTCCTGTTTGCCCGTCCCGTGGATCTCCCGGGGCGTGCGGTCGAGGGTCGTGTGGTGGCGCACCTTGTGCGCGTAGTAGGCCTCGCCGTTGGGCAGTGCCCCGGCCGCGATCGTGTCGCGGGCATTCGGAATGTAGGTTTCGGTCATGAAGCGGAGGAACGACTCGAAGCCCGGCACCACGGACGTGTCGATGGCGGCGGTCCCGGCCTCGCGCAGCCGCGTGCGCTCCTCCTCGTCGATGCGGTCGGGAAAGTTGTCGAACGGGCCGTACAGTATCCCTCATCGAGGCCCGTCTGCATGAGCTCGATGTGCTGCTGGGCGTAGCGGTTGAAGGCGTTGAGGCGGGCGATGTAGTTCTCGTAGTCCACTACCGTGTTGAGGGGCACCCGATCGGGCAGCTGGGGGAACGAGACGTGGAAGCCCGAGCGGTTCGTGATGGGGAGCAGGTAGGAGCGATGCTCCAGCTCTGCGATGCGCCGCTCCCGGACCCGCTCGAAGAGATCGTAGTTGAGCTGGTCCTCGGGAGAAAGGGCCGCACGGTCGATGTCGCGCAGGCGGTCCAGGAAGGTGCGCTCCCGTTCCAGACGCCGCTGCGCTGCCTCCACCGAGACCGTCGGCAGTTCGTCGTTGTACTTGTGGACGCCGACCGAAGTCGCGAACAAGGGGTTCTCCGCGAGGCGAAAGTCCCAGGCGTCCTCGAACAGTTGGTGGAGTCGGTCGGACGGGTCGTCTTGAGCGGTGGCGGTGAGCATTGGGGCGAGCGAGAGCATGACGGGAATCAACAGTCCCAAGAGCAATGTCCGTTGCGGGCGAGTCATGGGTTGCGAGTCACGAGTGAGGGGCACGAGTGAGTGAGGGCGATAGATCGAAACTTGAGGGCAGAAAGCACTTCCGCTCTATCAGTCGGCATTTTAACATGCGATTGCCCTGCTTTCAACGGCGCTGCGTTGCATCCAGCGAAAGCGGTCGGTACCTTCCGTATCACTTGCCGAATACCAGCAGTTCCGCGTTCGATTTCATCCACGTCTTGACGCATCATGAGCGACGATCTCTTCGACACCATCGTCTCCCTCTCCAAGCAACGCGGCTTCATTGTGCAGTCGTCGGAGATCTACGGCGGCCTCAGCGCGACCTACGACTACGGACCGATGGGGGTGGAGCTGAAGCGCAACGTGAAGGAGAAGTGGTGGCAGTCGATGGTGTACCAGAATGACGACATCGTGGGGCTCGACGCGGCCATCATGATGCACCCAAAGACCTGGGACGCCTCCGGCCACACCGAAGCGTTCAACGACCCCCTCATCGACGACAAGGCCTCGGGGAATCGCTACCGCGCCGACGAGCTGATCGAGGACTACATCCGCGACCTGCGGGAAGGGGGGGAAGAGGAGCACGCGGAGGAGGTCCACGAGCGGCTGGTAGAGGCCCTGAACGCGGGCGACGACATGAACAACGCGCTCCACGCGATCATCATGGACGAGGAAATCCCCGCGCCCGAATCCGGCGCCTTCGACTGGACAGACGTGCGCCAGTTCAACCTCATGTTCGAGACCCAGATGGGTCCGGTCGACGGGCAGAAAGTCTTTCTCCGTCCCGAGACGGCGCAGGGCATCTTTGTCAACTTCCAAAACGCCCGCGAGCCGGCGCGCCTCCACGTGCCGTTCGGCATCGCCCAGATGGGAAAGGCGTTCCGCAATGAGATCGTGGCTCGGCAATTTGTCTTCCGCATGCGGGAGTTCGAGCAGATGGAGATGCAGTACTTCGTGAAGCCGGGCAATGAGCTCGACTGGTACGAGACGTGGAAAGAGCGCCGAATGAAGTGGCACGAGAGCCTCGGCATCGACGCGTCGAACCTCCGCTTCCACGAGCACGAGCAGCTCTCGCACTACGCCAATGCGGCGGTCGACATCCAGTACGATTTCCCGATTGGGTGGAAAGAGTTGGAGGGTATCCACTCGCGGACTGATTACGACCTGAGCCGGCACGAGGAGTACTCGGGCAAGAAGATGTCGTACTACGATCCGTGGAAGGAGGAGCGCTACACGCCGTATGTGGTGGAGACCTCCACGGGGCTCGACCGCACGCTCTTTATGCTCCTCTGCGATGCCTACTACGAGGAGGAGGTGAAGGGCGACACGCGCTCAGTGCTCCGGTTTCACCCCGAGGTGGCGCCCGTTCGCGCCGGCATCTTCCCGCTCGTAGACAAGGAGGGCCTGCCCGAGATCGCGCGCGACATCGAGGCGGACCTCAACCAGCACTTCAACGTCCGCTACGATGACCGCGGCTCGATGGGCAAGCGCTACCGCCGCCAGGACGAGGCCGGCACGCCGTTCTGCATCACCGTCGACTTCGACACGCTCGACGACCAGACGGTCACCGTCCGCGACCGCGACACGATGGAGCAGGATCGCGTGGCCACCGACCAGCTCGCCACCTACATTTTCGACCACACCCGCAATTGGGAGGCGGAAGATTAAAAATTGCTGATTGGAGACGAATGGTCGTGGTGCTCTCGAAGCG
>PXSX01000343.1 GCA_003022655.1 Bacteroidetes bacterium QH_1_64_81
CTTTGGGCAAGTCGGGGGTCGTGTCAGGCATGGAGATCGAGACGCGGCGTGTAGAGGGTGAAGGGAGGCTCGTCGGCTGCCCGCACGTCGGCTACGAGGCATTGTTGTTTCCCTGCCCGGCCTTGGCGAGCGCATTAATCAGGTCACTTTTTGTGAGGACTGAGTACCCGTCGTCCGGGCCGTGGTCAACGAGGACGGCGCCCGCATCCTCCTCCAGGTAGGCCGACAGGTGGTCGAGGTGCAGGGACGTGGGCACGACCGGAAAGGGGGGTCCCATGATTTTGCGAACCGGGGCCCCTCGCGACTCAGGGTTTTCGATGAGGTGATTCAGGATTCCAGTTTCGGTCACGCTGCCCACGACCTCGTGGTCGTCGTCGATGACGGGCATTTGGGAAATTCCTTTGTCGGTCATTTCCTCGATCACGTCGCCGAGCTCGTCGTCCGGGGACGCCGAGATCACGTCCGTCTGCTTCCGCCGGAGATTCACCACCTCGTCGGCGGTGACGTCCGGCTTCTTCTCCAGGAATCCGTGGTTCCGCATCCACTCATCATTGTAGGTCTTGGAGAGGTAGCGGAATCCTGAATCCGGAAACAGAACGACCACTATGTCCTCGGGCGAGAGCTCGCTGCGATGGCCGTCGAGCCACTGTGCGGCCCCCGCAAGCGCCATGCCGCAAGACTGCCCGATGAAGAGGCCCTCCTCTCGGGCAATCCGACGCGTCATCTGCATGGCAGACTTGTCCTCGACCTGGACGAAGTCGTCAACGATGTCGAAGTCCATGTTTTCGGGGATAATGTCCTCCCCTACGCCCTCTGTAAAGTAGGGGTGGATTTCGTCCTCGTCGAAGACACCCTCGTGGAAGTATTTGTAGAACACTGAGCCGTTGGGGTCCACCCCGATGACGTCGATGTCCTCGTTCTGCTCCTTCAGGTAGCGAGCCGTTCCGCTGATGGTGCCCCCGGTGCCCGCCCCGGCCACGAAATGCGTGATCTGCTCCTCGGTCTGCTCCCACAGCTCCGGCCCCGTCGTCTCGTAATGGACCTGTGCGTTGGAGGGATTGTCGTACTGATTCAGGTAAATCGAGTTGGGAATTTCCTCGGACAGCCGACGGGCCACGGAGTAGTAGCTACGGGGATCCTCGGGCTCCACGTTGGTGGGGCACACGAGCACCTCGGCCCCGAGGCCCCGGAGCACGTCAATCTTTTCCTGGCTCTGCTTGTCGGTCGTGGTAAAGATGCACCGGTAGCCCTTGGCGATGGCGGCGATGGCGAGACCGGCCCCCGTGTTCCCGCTGGTGCCCTCGATGATGGTCCCGCCCGGCTCGATCAGATCCTTCTCCTCCGCGTCCTCGATCATGCTAATCCCAATCCGGTCTTTCACAGACCCTCCGGGATTTAAGAATTCCACCTTGCCGAGGAGGGTGCAGGGGAGATCCCCGCCAATCTCGTTGAGTTCAACCAGAGGGGTGTCCCCGATGGTGCCGAGAACGCTGTCGTGCCACATGGGAGGATGCGGGACGGTGAATGGCGCAGGCGAACGATGGAACCGCTTCTAGGCGAGGAGACGGAGTAGGACCTCGCCCGCCCAAGAGCGGAACCAAGTCGTCTTTCCTTAACGCTGCGAACGCCGGAGAGTTGTCAGTTCCCCGACAACGTTTCCCTCTGTAAAAATAGTATGACGGACGAGGGTTTCTGTGCGGATGCGTGTCTGCGTGTGGGCGTGATCGCACATGGGCGTCCGGGAGGGGGGAGAATGGGGGAATGGAGGCGCTGCCCGTCTCTTTTGAGTGCATCGATTCGCTGAGCTTTGCCCCAAGATCTAATCGTCCGCGGCAAAGTGAGTCTCTTCGTCCGTTCGCAAGAGGCAGACCTGTCCGGTGAAAAAAGGAACGGCCGGGGACTTCGAGGGGAGGACCAGCTCTACGTCCGGACCCACCACAGCACGACCAGGGCGACGACGGCAAATGTGACGTGCGGCAGCCAGGCCGTCACTTCTGGGCTGAGGCTGCCGGCGTACCCGAGCGGCTCCGCGAGCTTCTGGATGGACAGATAGACAAAGGCGATGAATAGGCCAATGGCAAACCGCACGGCCTGTCCGCCGCGGCGCCGCACCGAGGCAATGGGCACTCCAATGAGAACCAAGATGAGATTGGCGAAGGGGTAGGCAAACTTGTTGTAGTAGGCCACCAGGGGGCGTTTCAGTTGGCCGACCCCGGAGCGACGAAGGGCCGCGAGGTACTCGGACGCCACCGGAATGGTCATGGCCGCCACGTCATTCTTCGACCGAGCCAGGTCGCGGGGGAAGATTTTCAGGGTCGTGTCCAGCGAAGCAAGGGTCTTTTTGTGCGGCCCCTTCCCCTCCCCAAAGGTGCGGCGCGTCACGTCCTCGAGGTGCCACGTGCCGAGTGAATCAGCCCACTCCATGCGGTTGGCGTCGATGCGGCTCGCCAGCCGGGAAGAATCTTTCATTTTCTGGAGCGAGACATTATGGGCCCGTTTTCGGTCCACGTCGTAGTAGCCCACGGAGAGAATGCTATTTGGACCGTTTCGGCGATGGATCGTTGTGGTTTCGGTCGTCTGCTGGCCTGGGTTCAGATACTCGTTCTCGTAGCGGACCACGACCTCATTCGTCTTGGGGACGACCCAGCCGTTGAAGCCAAACATGAACAGGGTGACGCCGAGCCCCACCCCTACGTAGGGGCGCATGAGCTGGTACAGCGAGACCCCGGAGGTCTGCAGGGCTGTGAGCTGGAGCTCCTGCGCGAGGGTGCCGGTCAGGTAAATGCAGGAGAGGAATAGGGCGAGGGGAGAGGTGAGGCGAATGATTTCCGGAATATAGTTGGGGTAGAAGACCGTAAACACCTCCTGAATGGTGGCCCCTCGGTCGAGGAAGTCGTCGCTGTACTCGACCCAGTGCAACACGATGAAAAACACAATCAGGGCCCCCACGAAGAAAACGAAGCCTTTCAGCAGCCGCTTCGTGATATGCCACTCGAAGGTCGTCATGGCGGAGGCTTACCGATGCGTGAGAACGTTCGTACAGGGGGTTGCTTTTTGCATCTGGACTGGCTCTGTACTGCGCGAGTCGGGTGTGACCGTGATTGCGGACGGGCGTGTGGGCGTTCTCCACCTCGCACCGGGCGCGCCATCTCCCGCACTCCTCCGCTCTCTTCTCGCACTTCCTCTTTCCCCAAACGGTTTTTTACGGACCGGTAAACGCAGCGCTGAGAAAACGGCCGAGCCGCAGGCGCCTGCGAACACCACGCAAAAATAGGGGGCGTGCCCTAGACCTTTTCGTCTCCGGCCATTTACTTGGCAATAAATTCAACGTTCATCCAATCCGCCCCACTCTATGAAGCTCCACGAATATCAAGCAAAAGACCTCTTCCGAGACCATGGCGTTCCCGTTCCCGGCGGCATCGTGGCCGAGACGGTGGATGCGGCGGTGGACGCGGCGCGCCAGTTGAAAGAGGAGGACGACGCCGCGTTGTTCGTCGTAAAGGCGCAAATTCACGCCGGAGGGCGCGGCAAGGGAGGCGGGGTGAAGCTGGCCCACAGCATCGACGAGGTCCGCAAGCACGCCGACGCCATTTTGGGCATGAACCTGGTAACCCACCAGACCGGGGAGGAGGGACAGAAGGTGCGGAAAATCCTCGTCACCGAAGGCGTCGACATTGAGCGGGAGTACTACCTAGGGGTGACCCTCGACCGCGAGAAGAGCATGAATGCCATCATGGTGTCTACCGAAGGGGGCGTCGACATCGAAACGGTGGCCGAGGAATCGCCCGAGAAGATCCAGAAGGTGTGGGTGGACCCGTCGATTGGCCTCCGGCCGTTCCAGACCCGGCAGCTCGCCTTTGCGATGGGGCTGGAGGGGGATGCATTTAAGCAGGCTACCTCGCTGATTCAGGGGCTCTATCAGGCCTTTGAAGAGACCGACAGCACGCTCGCGGAGGTCAACCCGCTCGTGGAGACGCCGGAGGGGGACCTGGCGGCCGTCGATGCCAAGGTCAACCTCGACGACAATGCGCTCTTCCGCCACCCGCACCTGGAGGAGATGCGCGACCTCCACGAGGAGGATCCCATCGAGGTGGAGGCCGGGGAGCATGGCCTCAGTTACATCAATCTTGACGGAAACGTGGGGTGCATGGTCAACGGCGCGGGGCTGGCCATGGCCACGATGGACGTCATTAAGCTGGCTGGCGGCAAGCCCGCGAACTTCCTCGACGTGGGCGGCTCGGCGAGCGCCGAAACGGTAGAGGCGGGCTTCCGCATCATCCTGAAGGACCCGAGCGTGGAGACGATTCTCGTCAACATCTTTGGGGGCATCGTGCGCTGCGATCGCGTGGCCCGGGGCGTCATCGAGGCCGCCGAGAGCGTGGACATCGACGTGCCCCTGATCGTTCGCCTGCAAGGCACCAACGCCGAGGAAGGGAAACGGCTTCTCGACGAGAGCGGCCTGTCGCTCCGCTCGGCAGTGCTGTTGAAGGAGGCGGCCGACGAAGTCACCGAAGCGCTGGGTATGCACGCATAGTCCGATTTTCGGAGACGGGGCGCCGGCGCCTTCTGCCTGCCTCTCTGGGGTCGATCAGAACGGAGATCCGCCGCCTCTGCGTCCGCCTCCCACGACGCTTCCGGCCGTCTGTCGCAGCCGGTTCCCGAATCCACCGAGGGGGCCATCGCGTCCGGACCTCGGAATTTGGAGCCGCAGCAGTTGGGAGAGCTGTCCGCTCTTGACCTGGAGGTTGAAGCTGTAGGATTGGCGCTGCCCGAACGGCACCCAACTAAAGGACATCACCCAGCACGAACACCGTCCGATGTCGCGGCTCATGTTGATGCTCGTGGTGGACAGCTCGTTTTGAATGAGGTCGTACCCCGTCCGGCCTTCGAGGGACCATTTCGGGGTTAGGTCGAGGCTAAACTGGGCATCAAGCGTCGCATTCTGATTCTCGATGCTCTTCTGAGGCTTGCGGAAGCTGTAACTGAAGTTGAAGCTCAGCGACCACGGGACGTTTGTGTCGAGGTAGCCCTGAGGACGAGCAGACGAGGAGCGCGGCGATCCGGATTGCGGGGCAGTCTGGGAGGGACGGTTCGATCCGGGAGCCCCACCCCGAGATTGCCGACCGGGTTGTATGCTAGCGCCGCGGCTTCCCCCGCCCCCCTCAAAGGAGCCTCCCACATTGAGGCGGAATCGTGTAAGGCGGATCGGCGTGAGCGGATTCTCGGCGATCATGTACCGATCCACCTGTCGCAGGCTCCGGTTGTCGCCTTCTCCGATGGGGCGGAGGGCGTAGGGAGAAAAGGTCATGCTCGACCGGACGCTGAAGTCCTGAATCGTTGTGCGCGCCCGGAAGTCTATGTCGCTCAGCTTGAGCGAGTCGGCTGTGAAGTTGTAGGAGGTGCTGAGGTCAAAGTCCAGCAGCTTGATTTTCTCCTCGTTGGTCTCTCCGGTCGAGTCGACGGTCACGTATTTCGTCTCGAGCTCGTTGTCGAGGCTGAAGCTCAGGGTGCGTTGCTCGTTGCTGCCCCGCACCCGGTTGCCCCCGAGGATGTCGTACCGAATGGGCGCTCCGGTCTGCTCATCGCGGACCGGATCCCCATTTGCGTAGCGGAGCTGCCGCGTGCGCCCCCAGAACGGCGCGTTGAAGTTCGGACTGTAGTTGAAGGAGAGCGACGGCGACACCCGGTGCCGAAGGCCCTGCAGGGGGCCCACCCGGAGCGGAAACAGGCCGTACAGCTCAGTATTCGCCGAAATGCCGGTCGAAAATTCCCGCCGCGCGTAGAAGCCGCGGACAGTCCGCTCTTCTGTATTTGCGCGGGCGTCGATCGTATCTGTGTCGACTGCATCGGGGTCTACGTCGACGACCTTGCGCGTGGTGCTGATGCGCCAGTCGGAGTTGTAATTTGCGTTCGGGCTGAGGCTGAGGTTGTATCGGTTGACCCGGAACGAGGCGCTGAGGGGAATCCGGTGCCGTGCCTGGAAGTCGAACCGCTTGTCGTTGCCGGTGGCACGCTGGTACTTTTGGCGATCCACGAGCGCCTCGTACCACGCAATGTCCGTAACGTTGGCCCGCTCCAGGGAGTCGGCCAGCGCGGAGTCACCCCGTGCCCGAATCTCCTCGGGGTTGCGGGGGCGGAAGGAGTAGTTGTTGTCAACCGACAGGTCGTAGGAGGTCGTGATTTTTTCGTACCATCGGTCCTCCCCCACGGCCTGCTCGACGTCGAAGGGCTTGAACGAGCGCTGGGAAAAGCTGAGGTTGGGCAGCGTCATTGACACCTGCCCGCTTCGGAGCTGCTGGCGCTGGCTGGCACTAACGCTCAGGTTTTTTCCGCCCCCTGGCCAGTTTTTTCTATAGCTCACGTTCGAGGAGATTTCCTGGCTAACGGCGTCGTTGTAGTTGTTGCTGTTGCGCCGGGCGAAGTCCGTAGACGTGGCGAGATTGATGTCGCCTCGAATGCGAGCGGTAGGGGAGAGGTCTTGGCTGTGCGACCACTTTAGCTGTCCGCGGTGTTGATTTCTAAAGTCGGGATCCTCCTCTTCGCCAATGCGGGTGCGCCGGTAAGTGAGGTTTACGCGGCCATTGTAGTTGTACCGTTTGCGATACCGAAAGGTCGGATTAACCTCAAAGCTGCCTCTCGACCAGACGCTCGCTCGAAGCTGCAGGTCGGTGTAGGCGTTCAGGGCAAAGTACCAGCCCCAGTCCCGGAGAAACAGTCCTTTCTGGCGGTCCTGTCCGTAACTTGGCGACAGCGGGCCGCTCCGCCGCCCCGACACGTTGGGCAAAAATCCGAAGGGAAGCCACAGGGGGGTCGGAATGTTGAACAGGAAGAGCTGGATGGGTCCCGTGTACACCCATTCCCCGTCCACCTTCATCTGGTCCGAGCGCAGGGAGTACGAGGCCGTTTCGCCGGGGGGGCAGTCACAGGTCGTGTACGTGCCGTCCCGGACGTACAACGTGCTGTCCTCGAAGACCTTGACGGCTCCCCCCTGAACGTATCCCTCTTGTTGCTGGGTGCGGGCCGCCACCACGCGCCCCCGTTCGGTGCGGAGGCTGTAGGAGAGCGTTTCTCCGGTAAACGAGTTCTGGCCCCGTTTGAAGACGGGCCGGGACTGGGCCGCGGTGTCGGAGGGCGCGCCGGACGCGCGGAGCACGCTCGTCGCGAAGTCCATCTCAATGGTCTTCGCCTTCAGGGTGGCGTTTTGATAAGCCATTTCGGCCTGCCCGTGCAGGGTGCCCTGATCCGCTGAGTCCTCGCGGACGACGATCACGAGGGAGTCCGCCGCCGTAAATTCGACCCCGCCGTCCGAGTCGTCGGAGCGGGCCCCCGGTCGTGCTGCTTCAGACGAAGAGCCGGCGGCCTGACGAAGGGAGTCGGGCGGGCGGCCTCGCTCCTGCGCGGCGCTCGGCTGGACGAAAAAGAAGAGGCCCAGCACCGCCCCCAGCCCCACGAACAGCAGCCGGTACGGTCGGAGAGATCGGAGCACGGTAGCCAGGTGGTGGGGGAGTGAGCACCTCCCTGTCGCGAGTCGGTGCCACGCCGACCCGTCCGCGACGACGAGTGCGCGTGCAACGCCAGAATCCACAGTCCCGCAGTCACCGGGTCCCGACCTGGGCCTGTTCGCCCTCGAAGGCAAGGCGGGCCGCACCGAGAAGACTTACCTCGTTGCCCAGCTCTTCCCGAACGATGCGAAGGTTGTCGCGGAGGCCCGGCACGATAAAGCGGGGGAGGACATCCCGGGCGGGGTCTAGGATGTAGTCTCCAGCCCCCGAAACGCCTCCGCCAACCACAATGGTTCGAATATCAAGCAGATTGACGGCCGAGCCAAGCACACAGCCAAGCTTGTGGCCGGCCCAGGCGAGCACGGTCTGGGCGAGCTCGTCGTCCTGGTTTGCGGCCTCGTACAGCACACGCGGGGTAATCGCGTCCAGGTCGCCGTCCACGAGGTCGCGGATTGTGCTGTCGGGGTAGTTGACGAGTCGGTCGCGAGCGTGCTGCACCAGAAATTCCTGCCCGAGGTAGCCCTCGATGGCTCCACTCACCCCCGACTTCGCGTACGGCCCCTCGTAATCGATCGTCATGTGCCCGATCTCAGCGGCCCCGCCGGTGCTTCCCCGAAAGATTTTGTTCTGATAGATGATGCCCCCGCCGACCCCGGTCCCGAGGGTGACCATGATGAACGAATCGGCGTGCTGGCCCGCCCCGTAGAAAGCCGATCCGAGGGCGGCGACGTTTGCATCGTTCTCCACGATGACCGGGAGCGTGCCGTCCGTGCGGGATTGAAGAGACGAGCGCAGGTCTACCGACCCCCAGTCCTCGAAGTTCGGGGGCTGAGACACAGTGGTCCGCTCCCAGTTCACGGCGCCGGGAGCCCCGATTCCGATTCCGGCCACAGAGCCGGAGGGGGCCGCATCGATCAGGTCCGACGCAATGGAGGCAATCTGGGCCTCGACGCGTTCAGAGCCCTCATCGGCTTCGGTAGAGCGCTCGGTTCGTTCGACAATGCCCTCATCGCGATCCACGAGGGCAGCCTTCAGGTTGGTCCCTCCGAGATCAACGCCGATGGCGTGGGGAATCATACCGATGGGTGAGGAAGTGTGTAGGTGCGGACGTGTGGAGGTGTGGGGACGCGGGGAGGAGGGGAACGCTCCCACGCCCCTACGTCTGGTCGCCCATACGCAGTCACCCGGCCGGGCGTGAAGGGGACTGGTCGACCTACTTCGGCTCGACCCGATAAATCGTTTCTCCCGGCTTCTTCATGCCGTACTCTTCACGAGCGATCCGTTCGACGACACTGTCGGACAGGGGACGGTCGAGCTGGGTACGGAGACGCTGAATCTTCTCTCGAAGCTCGGCGTTTTCCTGCTTCGTCGCGTTCAGTTCCTGGTGCCAGTAGTACCGCTGCAGCAGGCTGTGACTGTCGAAGAACAGCACCCAGACGAGCACTCCGGCCAGGAACATTCCAATGCCCCAGCGGACGCGGGTGTCGGCAAAGGCGGAATCAGGTGTGGGCATGGCGAACGGTGGCGCGTTAGCTGGTACGGGGGAAGGCGTCGAGGCCCGGATAGTGGGCGGCGTCCCCGAGTTGCTCCTCGATCCGGAGCAGCTGGTTGTACTTGGCGACCCGATCGCTCCGGCTGGCAGATCCGGTTTTGATCTGCCCGGTGTCGGTGGCCACGGCCAGATCGGCGATCGTCGTGTCTTCCGTCTCGCCGGACCGGTGGCTTACAATGGCCGTGAACCCGTGGCTGCGAGCCGTCTCGATGGCGTTGAGCGTCTCGGTAAGCGTCCCAATCTGATTGGGCTTGATGAGGATGGAGTTGCCGCATCCCTCCTCAATGCCGCGTGTGAGGCGCTCCGTGTTCGTCACGAACAGGTCGTCGCCCACCAGCTGCACCTCGTCGCCGATTGCGTCGGTCAGCATGGCCCATCCCGCCCAGTCGTCCTCGTCCATGGCGTCCTCAATGGAGAGGATGGGATACTGGTCCACCCACGTGCTCCAAAAGTCCACCATGTCTTCCGAGGAGCGCTCAGTGTCCGGATCGCTCTTCCAGAACACGTAGGCCTCGTCCTCCACCATCTCGGCGGCGGCCGGGTCGAGGGCAACGAACACGTCCGT
>PXSX01000344.1 GCA_003022655.1 Bacteroidetes bacterium QH_1_64_81
ATTGTGGGGCAAACTGGCATTGTACACCAATATCGTCGGGGTTGGTCACGTCTCGTTGGGACAAACCTGTAGTCCCGCGTTTTTTCTTGGGAACTGGCGTTTCGGAGGACAGCACCCGCTTGACTCGGCGAGACAATTGTCCGAAAAGAGGAAGAAAAGATGTCCGTCTTCGAAGACGCGCTGATCCCTAACCAGCGAGGAGCGAAAGGACTGTTGACAGGCAATTTGGAGATTTGTACTCCTGACTCCGAGGTGCAACCGATTCGCGACTGGTTCATGGGTACTTACGACAAAGAATCGCCGCGTCGCAACTATTTGACGGCTTCAACATCTAAATAATCCCCACCGTCCGCCAGTCTTCCCAAGGCTGGCATTCTTCATCACAATTCTCAACAGAACCATGAGCCACTCAAAAGAACCATCCTCGGTTGAGCGAGAGCTGATCGAGGAGTTTGGCAACATCTATGAATCGCACGGCCTTCGGCGGTTGCAGGGTCTGATCGTTGGGCTTCTTCTTACGAGGAGCGAGCCCGTGTCCCTCGACGACATGGTCGAGATTCTGGACCGCTCGAAGGGACCGATCTCCATTTCTGTGCGGCGCCTCGACGACTACGACCTCGTTCGCAAGGTGGAGGGGCCCAATAACCGCCGCAACTACTACACCTCTCACCCTGACATCTTCTTCAACAACTTCAAGTTCAACATGAAGACGGTCCGGGAGAATCGGCAGCTCGCCGAGCGCTTCCTTTCCCGGGTCGATCCTGAAGGGGACGAAACCGAAAAGACGAAGGAAAGCCTCGAGCACATGAGGACGTTCTACGATCTCATGGAGTCGTTCTTCGAGGACTTTACTGAGCGCTGGATGGAGGTGAAGCAGGAGCGCCTCGAAAACGGAGAGCTCGGTTCCGGGGAGCCGGTGGTGTCGCGCTAGCGTCCGGAACATAGCAGACGGCTTCCTCCGACCTCCGTCTGGGGGCACACTCAGCGGAAAAAGAGTCCCCGCGCTTGGCAGAACGGAGGTTGAGTGGGACGGGCTCGGGTACACCTTCCGTCCAGGAACTGCCCTTCCGCCCAGAAAATGAATGTTACGGGCAGCCTGAGTGCCGCGGGACGGGTCGCCTGAGGCGCTGTATTGACCAAGTCGTTTTGGTCGATGCAGCGCCTCGGGCGTCATGTCCGCGCGGTCCTATGTGCTCCCCGTCCGCAAGACATGTTCGTCCCGCGTCAGGAGAGTTCTTCCAAGACGCCCGTTTCGAGGCGGTCGAGCAACTCTTCGCGGCGGCCTCAGAGGAGAAGCGGTATTGTGAATAGCAGTGCGAGGAGTCCGCGTTGGAGAGTCGTGACGGGAAGGCGACCGATTCGAAAGAACGTGTGGAGAGTGTGTGGGCTTGGCCCGGACTTCTCACGGGACGCGACTGCGGCGCCAGCGGCGGCCTCATCTGTATTTCCTCCTCGACGATGCGCGGCATCGCCTGCAGTGGGCACAGGGCATCGTGAACCGCCTCTTGTGCCTCGCTATGCCTCTGGCTGGATGGAGCGTGCACTGCCTCGATTCGAAGGGTGACGCAGAAAGCGACCTACATCTGCCCGTAGCGAGGTTGCATCCGCTGCCCCTTCGTGTTGCGAGGAGGCGCGCAGGAGCGAATGCGTAGAGACTTGCCACTGCCCGGCGTCCTCCCGATGTTGTGCGGCGCCGCGTTGCTTTCTTTCGCAGACGGAGTGGAGGTCTATGTCGACATCGAACCCCCCGTGGGTCGTGTGCAAGTTTGGTGGAACGAGCGTCTCCAGCCGGGCCCGCTGGGACACGATTGCCGACGTCGTACGCACCCACCGGGCGGAGGGACGGCGTCCGTTCCTCGTCTGTTCGGCCCTGCAGGGCGTCTCGGACCAGCTGGAGGCGCTGTGCCGCCAGCTCGGGGCCGACGGGCACAGCGATCCGCGGTCTACGCTTGCGACCATTCGGGACCGGCACCGGGCACTGGCGCAAGAACTCGGGGTCGACGCGGACCCGGTGCTAGCGGACGCGCTTGAGCGCTTGGAGCAGTGGACGGACGAGATTCGAGACTCCGATGGGCCATCGCCCCGCCAGCAGGCCGCCGTGTTGGCGTCGGGCGAGCTGCTGTCGACGCGGCTCGGCGTCGCGTACCTGTCCACGCAGGGACTGCCGGTGCAGTGGCTCGACGCCCGCGAGTTTCTACGGGCCAGCGATGATCCGCACGTGCCCCCGCGCCGCCAGTATCTCCAGGCCACCTGCACCTCTCACTCCGATCCCGTTCTGGAAGCGCACCTCGCCGACGCGCCGGACACGGTCTACCTCACGCAGGGCTTCATCGCGAGCAATGCCCTCGGCGAGACGGTCCTGTTGGGCCGGGGCGGCTCGGACACCTCGGCGGCCCACTTTGCGGCGAAGTTGG
>PXSX01000345.1 GCA_003022655.1 Bacteroidetes bacterium QH_1_64_81
GGATATGTGCCGGCCTCCGGCACCCTGCAGGCCCTGATGCAGGATCGCCCATCGTTCCGGGCCGACGACGTGCCGGCCTACGAGGTGCACGAGTTCGATCCGCTGCTCGACAGCGCCAACATGACGCCCGACGACTGGCTGCGGATCGCCGAGGCGATTCGGGCCCGGCACGAGGCGTACGACGGTTTTCTCGTCGTTCACGGTACGGACACGATGGCGTTCACCGCTTCGGCCCTGTCGTTCATGCTGCACCCCCTCGATAAGCCGGTTGTGCTCACAGGGGCGCAGTTGCCCCTCGATGAGACCCGCACCGACGCACAGGGCAACCTCCTGACGTCGCTCCTGCTGCTTGGCCAGTTCTCGGATCGGCTCGCGAAGGTCCACCTCTTTTTTCACGACCGCCTCTTCCGCGGCACCCGCGTCACGAAGGTCAACGCCGATTCCTTCGGGGCCTTCGATTCGCCGAACTTTCCGACCGTGGGCACGGCCGGGATCGACCTCGACGTGGACTGGGACCGGGTGCCGGTGCCCCACAGTCCGCCGCGCACCCCCGCTATCACGGAGCTCGGGGCGGCCACCGTATCGACGTTTCGCCTCTTTCCGGGGTTGGAAGCCGCCTCGCTCGAAAACGTGCTTGCCCCGCCTGTGCAGGGCGTGGTGCTCGAATGCTTTGGGGCCGGCAACGCGCCGGATCAGGATGAAGCGTTTCTGGACGCGCTTCGCGCGGCGACGGATCGAGGCGTCGTCATTGTGGCCGTCACGCAGCCCCTCCGCGGCACCGCCGACCTCGATCTCTATGCCACCGGGCAGGCTCTCGCGGACGCCGGCGTGGTGAGCGGCTACGACATGACCACGGAGGCAGCCCTGGCGAAGCTCTATTATCTGTTCGAACAGGACTACGATCCGGCGGAGGTGCGCCGCCTCGTGCAGAACAACCTCCGAGGCGAGCTCACGCCGCCGGAGGAGGTGCCCCCCGCCCTCGGCCGCACCCGCCGTCGCCTCGCGGGGTATCGATGAGGACGCTCTGACGGCTCTCTTCGGCTCCATTATAGGAGCTGTTCCGGCGGGACGCTATATAGCCAACTCCCCCGCGCCCAACAGACAATGACCCTTGCCGAGGCCATTACCGATGCCCTCCGCCGCAGCCACGTGCGTTTGACGACGGCGGTGCCCGGGCACGGTGCTACCCAGACCTACGAGGCATGGAAACGAGGAGGGGAGTCGACGCCGCCGTTTTCGTTCCACGAAGAAGTGGCCGTGGGCATGGCGCACGGGGCAGCCCTGCTCGGTCATCGCTCGGTGGTGCTCCTCAAGGCGCATGGCTTCCTGAAGGCTGCCAACGCCATTGCCGACAGCCTGGCGGCGGGCACGACCGCGGGGTTTCTGTTCGTCGTTTTCCACGATCCGACCGGGGCACACTCCGACAGCATCCTGGAATCGCAAAGCCCTGCGCTACTCCGAATCGTACGGGCTGTCCCACCTCGTCATCCTGGACGCGGACGCTGTGTCGGAGGAAGTCCCGGAGCCGCCCGACGCCCTGTCCCCCCCGACAGTGGAATATGAGCGGGACGTGGCCCGGCACGTGTGCTGCCCCCTCTTCGCCCAGTATCAGCACGACGTCTTATGGGCACGGGTTGACGGGCGCGATCCCGACACCGTGCCGCGCCCATCCCTGCCCACGGTCCCCGACGAACTGCCCGACGAGTATCGGCCCGTCGCAACACAGTATGAGCCACTCCTCCAGGCCCTAGCCGATCGCCCGCGGAGCGTGACGACGGGCGACACAACGGTGGGGACGTTATTTGCGCTGCCGCCCGTCGAGGCCGTCGACCTGTGCACGTACATGGGCGGCAGCGTGCCCCTCGCGGTCGGGGCGCAGGCCGTCGGCGAGACCCCGACGTGGGCCGTCACGGGCGACTTCGGGTTCGTCGCGGCGGGCCACTTGGGGCTCCTGGAGGCGCAGCAGCGCGATCTGCCCTTGAACGTTATCCTCCTCGACAACGGCCGTGCCCACGCCACGGGGGGACAGCCGGTCTCGGGCGAAGCGGTCGACACCGTGCTGGCTGGGTACCGGGATCACGTGATTTCTCTCGATCGGCCGACCGAGTTGGAGGCCTGTCACGAGGCGCTGCGGCACGCGGCGGAGCGCGACGATCTCGCCATTGTCCGCGCCCGGTACCGGGACTGATGCGTGAGTGGCGTGATGGGGGAGGAGTGAATCGTGATGCGTGACTCGAGAATCGGAACCGTTGAGGGAGAGCAGCCTCACGTATCACTCATCACCCTTCACGGATCGGGCCTCCGTCTCCCGATGGACGACCTCCGGCGCTTTGGGCCGGAAATGCGCCGTGAAATGGCGGAGCTGCGGCGGTTCTTCGGTAATCTCGTAGCCCCGCAGTTCGTCGCGCCGCTCGTAGACCGTCTCGAAGCACTCGATCACGTAGTCGACGTGGCTTTGCGTGTAGACACGACGCGGAATGGCGAGGCGGAGCAATTCCTGTTGGGCGGGCTCCTCGCTGCCGTCCGGCTGGCGCCCGAACATCACGGACCCAATTTCGACGCCCCGAATCCCGCCGGTCGTGTATAGGGCCACAGCCAGCGCCTGACCGGGGTAGTCGAGCGGATCGATGTGGGGAAGGAGGCGCTTCGCGTCGATGTAAACGGCGTGGCCGCCCACCGGCTGCACAATGGGCACGCCCATCTCCGTGAGGGCCTCGCCGAGGTAGCGGGTCGAGGCCATGCGGTACTCCAGGTAGTCCTCATCCACGATCTCTTGGAGGCCGATCGCGATCGCTTCCAGATCGCGTCCTGCGAGTCCGCCGTAGGTCGGAAAGCCCTCCGTAAGGATGAGCTGGTTGCGGGCCCGGCGGGCCCACGTCTCGTCGTCGAGGGCCAGCCAGCCCCCGATGTTCACGAGCGCATCCTTCTTCGCGCTCATCGTCATGCCGTCGACGTGCGAGAACATCTCGCGGGCGATCTCCTCGACCGACTGGTCGCCGTAGCCGTCCTCGCGCTGCTTGATGAAGTAGGCGTTCTCGGCAAACCGGCACGCGTCGAGGAAGAGCGGCACGTCATGCTCGTCGCAGAGCGCCTTCGCCCCGCGGATGTTGGCCATGGAGACCGGCTGACCGCCCCCCGTGTTGTTGGTCACGGTGAGCATGGCGATGGGCACATGGTCGCCGTTCTCCTCCAGAAGCGTCGCCAGCCGGTCCAGGTCGATGTTGCCTTTGAACGGGTGGTTTTGATTGGGGACGTGACCTTCGTCAATGACGAGGTCGACCGCCTCCGCGCCTGTGGCCTCAATGTTGGCGCGGGTCGTGTCGAAGTGGGTGTTGCTGGGTATTTTGGACTCGGGGCCCGCCACCAGTCCCATCAGAATGCGCTCGGCGGCCCGGCCCTGGTGGGTGGGAACCACGTGCTCGAACGGCATGAGGTCTTTGACCGCCTCCTCGAACCGGAAGTAGGATGGGGAGCCTGCGTAGCTCTCGTCCCCCTGCATGAGGCCCGCCCACTGGGCCGCACTCATTGCCGACGTGCCCGAGTCGGTGAGCAGGTCGATGATGACGTCGTCCGCGTGCAGGTTGAACAGGTTGTAGTGGACCTCGCGGATCAGCTCCTCACGCTCGGCCCGCGAGGTCAGTTGAATCGGCTCGACCGACTTGATCCGGAACGGCTCGATGATCGTGTCCATCTCCATGGCGTGGCGGGAGTGGTCCTGAACGGAGAGGTGCGGACCGATAACCTACCAACTGAGCCGACGAAGGACAATGTTTGGGAAAAGGGAAATGGGGGCGTGTCGGTCGAGGGGGAATGCGACCTGCTCAGGCGACGGCGAGATCGAGTGCGCGGTCCAGCTGTGCTTGCAGCTTCTTGCGGCCCCGGTGGAGGTACACCTTCACCGTGTTGAGCGGCATGTCGAGCGTCTCGGCGATCTCCTTGTACTTGAGCCCCTGCAACTCCCGGAGGGCGACCACCTCACGGTACGGGTCGTCCACCCGGTCGAGGGCATCGAGCACGTGATCGCGCAGATCCTCCGTTTCGGCGTACCGGTCGGGCGTCCGATCGGGGCTCTCGGCACGGTCGACGCCATCAGCGTCGACGCGGACAGCCTTGCGACGCCGCTGGCGGGCACGAAGCTTGTCGATACAAGCGTTGCGGGTCACGCACGTCAGCCAGGCCATGAGGCCGTCCTCGTCGAGCTCCTCCTGGTGCTTCCACAGTTTTACAAGGACCTCCTGCGTCACGTCCTGGGCCGTCGGGGTATCCTTCAAGTACGAACGGGCAATACGGTACACGCGGTCTTCGTGGGTGTCGACTTGACACTCAAACGTGGAAAAGTTGCTCATAAAGAGAAAGTCAGTCGTGGGAAGAACCGAGGAGCACGACGGTTCTTTCTCGCGCATCTAGAGGGGACAGGCCCCTTCGCCGAAAACTCCGCTCCATCGTGCAGTATTCCCTACGACTCCTCGGGTCCCAGGATGCCCGGCGAGCGACGAGTAGGCAGGTTGATGCGACAGGCCGTCCGTGGGTCGCTCCGGAGAGGAGGTGGGATCGACAGAAACGAGGGAGGAGGGGAGGGTCCCCGATTGAAATCGGCGTGACGGCCAAAGACAGATGCCCCCTGGGACGAAGGGGCACAGGGTCCGCGTCGCGAAACGAGAGTGGGCTCCCGGCTTGATCGAGGACCTGTGTACAGACCCGAAGGAAAGTGAGGCGCTGCGCTCAATCTCCGGCGACGGCGGGCACGTCAAGGTCAACCGGCTTCGGGAAGCAGATATACGGCTTCTCCACGAACTCCGTCAGGTCGGAGATGGTGGCCGTGTCGGCCATTTCGGAGAGCTCCTGAACCGTGCCGTCCCGGCCCAGGATGCCGATCAGCTCCTGATCGCTGTCGTAGGCGGTGTGGCGCGACACGTTCACTGAGAGGTAGTGACGGGCGGCCGAGCGGGCCTCGGTTTGTGCGACGAGGTTCTGATCCACGAGCCACTCGGCGACCTGGCGCCGCCAGGTCTCAAGCTGGTCCTGAGCGGGAAACTCAGGAAGAAAGGTCACGCGCAGGAAGACGCGGTTAATGAAGCGCCGACACAGGTCCGCCAGGATGGGATCGGGGCCCTTCATCCACTGCTTCAGGCTGAAGAGGATGTCGGTGTCGTCGAGCTGGAGGTAATGGTCGCGGACCTCCGGGGCGTCGATCTGGTCGACGTGCACGTCGTTTCTCAGAAAGAACAAGAGACTCCGGGAGCCTCGCTGGAGCCAGTCGGGCGCGCCGCTGCCGTCGAGGTGCTCCTGGGCCCGACGCAAGGCGCCTCGAAGCAGCTCGTCGCCCGCCAGCACGGTCTTGTGGAGGTAGACCTGCCAGTACATCAGCCGCCGCGAGATGAGAAAGTTTTCCACGGCGTAGATGCCCTTGGCCTCGATCATGACCTCGGCGTCGGGCCCGCCCTGGGGCGGATGCACGCGCATGGTCTTGAGCAGGCGCTGGACGCCCACCTCGCCCTCCGCCACGCCGGTGTAGAACGAGTCGCGGCGCAGGTAGTCGAGCCGGTCCATGTCGAGTTGGCTCGACACGAGCTGGTGGAAGAAGGGACGCCCGTAGTCGTCGTCAAAGATGGCCAGCGCCGTATCGAGCGCCCCGTCCATCCGTTCGTTGAGGGCCACAAGGAGCACGCGGCTCATGTCCTCATGGGAGAAATCTTCGATGAGCTCATGCTCTAGGGTGTGCGAGAACGCCCCGTGCCCCACGTCGTGGAGGAGCGCTACGGTCAGCGCGGCGGCTTCCTCCTCGGGCGAGATGGGGGTACCTTTCTCGTTGAGATTCGTGAGGGCGTCCTGCATGAGCGCCATGGCCCCCAGCGCGTGGTTGAAGCGGCTGTGTTCGGCCCCCGGAAAGACGAGGTGTCCCACCCCCAGTTGACGAATCCGGCGGAGCCGCTGAACCTCGGGGGTCTGGATGAGGTCCATGATTATGTTCTTCGGCACGGAAATAAACCCGTGAACCGGATCCGAAAAGAGCTTGAAGCGCTGATCGGACGACACGAGGCGGTACGAGTTAGAGGTTGAGGGATTGGCGTTGAGGATTGAGCATTCCGTCCAGACGTCCGTACGTCCACACCTTCCCCCTCAGTAGCCGTCGTCGGCCAGTTTTTTCGCGATCGAGGCGTAGAAGGCATTGGAGTCGAAATGCGAGGCGAGGCCGGGGGAGAGGCCCACCTGTCGACTGTGGTCGGCGTCGACGGTGCCCTGGTACTCGCCCCAGTGGGCACTCTGCACGCTCACAATGCCATCGTTTGCCCCCTCGCGCTCGAAGAGATACTGGTTTGAATACCGGAAGATGGGGGCAATGGGTGCATCGGTTCCCTTGCCCGCCTGGCAGCCGTAGGACCAGTACGCCACGTCGGGATGATCAGGGACCTCGGAATTGAAGGTGTTTTTTATGTACTCGGGCGTAAATTCCGTGAGGGCCTGGCGGAGGTCGGCCGAGCCGTCCTCCAGGATGTGGGTGCCCAGCCAATCCGCCGCGTCCGTCAGCCAGTTGCGCACAAGCTCCGGCTGGTCGAGGACGAGGGAGGCCACGGCGGAGCCCCGATGAGGCGTGGCGATCGTTACAAGCGCGTCGACCTGCTCGTGCCAGCCCATCTCCGAAATCAGGTAGCGAGCATCGAGGCCGCCCATCGAGTGCGCCACAAGGACCAGTCGTTGGGTTTGCACCTCCTCGAGAACGCGACGCAGGCGGTCATCCCACTGGGCCGTTCGGGCGCGCACAGTACTATAGGGGGACACGTTGGGCGCGATCGCCCGAACGCCTCGCGAGCGCAGGTGGAGGGCCTCCTGATGCAGGTGCCCGCCCCGACGGAACGACGCCCCGACCCCGAAGCCGTGCATGAGCACGATGGGGGTGCGCACCGGAATGATCGACGGCTGCGGAGACGGCTCCAGTCCGGTGATGCGCCGCAGCGCAGAAGCCGGGAGCGTGTCGTCGTTGGGCATGTCGATTGGCAGAGAAAGAATCCGTGAGGTGCGAGAATTCTCCTACCTGATGGACGCCTGCAGGTTCGACCGCGGAGCTCCCAGGACGGAGGATTACGCAGGGAGCCCGGCGAATAAGACGAAGGGCTTCCCAAAAAACAGGGTCTCGCCCCCCACCACGACGAGCGCTGCCACGACCGGCACTCGGATGTTGTCGTTGACCGGAAGGGGAAGGAGCTCCACCACGGCCCCCATCAGGACGCCTGCGGCGGCCGGCCCGAAGGCGACCGTGGGAAAGCAGGCCATAATCGCGAGGCCCGTTGCCACGAAGGCCGCCGTCCCCTCGACCGTCGCCGACAGGGAGCCCCACGGGTGCCGGCCCAGCCGACGACCGACGACCGCCGCGGCCGCGTCCGCCAGCATGGTCATCGCCAGGACCGGGACCGCCACGCGGAGGGGAAACAGAAGCGCCATCAGCGCCGCACTGACCACCACGCAGGTGGCGCCGTTGAACCGGACGTCCGCATCCCCCTTGGGCAGCTCTTCCGCCCGCATGAGGGGACCAAAGATCCACCGAATTAGCGCGTCGAACGAAGTAGAGTGCGCCCGCACCACGTCGGCCGCCACGGCGACGAGCGCCATGGGGGCGAGGAGATAAAGCGCCAGGGGCATGCCGACCCACCACATGCCGAGCGGGAGCGACAGGGCCAGCAGGTGGAGGGCCTTGCGACCGAGTTCGCCGGTGTAGGGCAACGAAGACTGCGACGCCACGAGCAGAGGAACGGATGAACAAAATGCGGGTCGAGGCTCCGAACCTTCCGGCGTAGAGATGGTTCGGCGATCCTTGAGGAAGACGTTCCCAGTCTGTCCGGCGAAGGAACCCGCCGGCACTGGACTGCTTTGCTCTCCTAGATTGCTGGCCATCCCCTCTCACCCCTCGTCTCTCCCGAACATCTCGTACTCATGCGTCTCTCCATCGTGCTCCTTGCGCTTTTTGGGTTCGTTTTGCTGCTCGGTTGCGGCTCAGACGACGCTTCAGAAGCTGACCGCATGGCGGAAGAGCATGAGGGCGACACCCCCACGGCCACGGAGGCGGCTCGGGCTCCGGACAGTCCGGTGACCACCGAGACGGTCACCTACACGGAGACTGCAGACGGCACCCTCGTGTCCGGCTATATCGCCGCGCCCGCCAATCCAGACTCCGTCCTGGAGGCCCGCGGCCAAGATCCGTCCGCGTCACAGCTGCCCGGCGTGGTAGTGATCCACGAGTGGTGGGGCCTCAACGACAACATTCGCACCGCCACCCGCCGCCTCGCGGGGCAGGGCTATCGGGCCCTCGCCGTGGACCTCTATCAGGGAAAAACCGCCAGCACATCCGACTCCGCTCAGGCCCTGATGCAACAAGCCATGGGCCGGAAAGAGCAGCTCGCCACCAATCTCCGGGACGCCCACGAATATCTCCGCTCCGAGGCGGGGGCCCCGCGTGTCGCGGTGATGGGCTGGTGCTTCGGGGGCGGTCGCACGTTTGGGGCCGTGGCGGCGGCGCCCGAACGGTATGACGCGGCGGTGGCTTACTACGGAAATCCGGAATCCGTGACGACGGACGTGCTCCGGCAGACCACGACGCCGCTCCTCGCTCATTTTGGTCGGGAGGACCAGGCCGTTTCGATTGAGACCGCCCGCACGTTCGAGTCGCGGTTCGAAGAGACTGAGGCGGACGGGGCGATTCACTACTACGACGCCGGCCATGCCTTCGCCAATCCCTCGGGTGAGAGCTATGAGCCCGAGGCCGCCGAACAGGCATGGACCCGAACGACCGACTTCCTGGCGCAGCATCTCTACCCGTAATTTGGTTGGGGGTTGAGCGCTGTGGGTTGTGCGGTTGGCATTGACCGTGTATTTTGTGCGGGCAACCTGCACTCCCCAAACGAATCCCCGTCTCTCGTGTCGTTGAATCGAGTCAATGCCTGAATGGGCTCCTTCCCGCCCCTGAAGAACGACCTCATTCTCCGCACCGCCCGCGGGGAGACCACCGACCGCACGCCCGTCTGGATGATGCGACAGGCCGGCCGCTATCTGCCCGAGTACCGGGCCGTTCGGGAGGAGCATAGCTTTTTTGAGGTTGTGGAGACCCCCGAGCTCGCGGCGGAGGTCACGATTCAGCCCGTGGAGCGCCTTCCGGTCGACGCAGCCATCCTGTTCTGTGACATCATGGTGGTGCCGGAAGCGATGGGGCTGACGGTAAAGATGGTGGCCGGGCAGGGGCCGACCTTTCCCCAGCCCTTGACCACGCCCGAGGAGATGGAGCGGCTCGTGGAGCCGGACGTGGACGCGGCCCTCGGGCACGTCTACGAGGCCCTCACGGTGACGCGGACGGAGCTGAACGGACGCGTCCCCCTCATCGGCTTTGCCGGGGCGCCGTGGACCCTGATGGCGTACATGGTGGAGGGAGGGGGGAGCAAGTCGTACCGGGCTGCGCGGCGGTGGCTCTATTGCTACCCCGAGGCCAGCAAGGCGCTCCTGCAGCGCACGACCGACGTGATCGTCGAGTACCTCATCGGCCAGGTGGAGGCCGGGGCGCAGATGCTTCAGGTGTTCGACTCGTGGGCGGGCCTCCACAGCCCGGACACCTTCCGCACGTTCTGCCTTCCGTACCTGGAGGAGATTGCCGCGCGCGTCAAGAATGCCCACCCCGACGTGCCGCTGGTGGTTTTTGCCAAAGGGGCGCACCACGCGCTCGACGCACTCGCGGATACGGACTATGACGTCATTAGCCTCGACTGGACCATGGCCCCAGACACGGCCCGCGATGCGGTGGCCGATCGGGCCGTCCTGCAGGGCAATCTCGACCCGTGCGCGCTCTACGCGCCCCCGGAGGTTCTCCGCCGCGAGGTGCAGCGTATGCTCGCCGGCTTCGGGCCGCATCACCACATTGCGAACCTGGGTCACGGCATGCTCCCGGACCACGACCCCGAGCACGCCCGCGTGTTTGGGGAAGCGGTGCACGAGCACTCCGAATCCATGCGTACCGTTTGAGTGGAGAGCGTGGGAGAATGGGGGCCTGGGGGAGGGAAGTGAGCGACCGCATCTCCCGGTAACGGGACAACCCTCTCTGTCACGGAAGCCCTTCTAGAGACACACCGGTGCGACTTGCTGGCTCCGGAGGATCCTTCCTACGAACACCGGAACGCCTTCTCACGTCCGAACGCCCACACGCACTCACGCCCATACGTCATCACCGCCATGCTCGACACCTCCTCCCCGCACGTTCGTGCCGTCCTTCCGTTGCTCTACGTTGCGTGGGCGGACGGGGTGCTCGTCCCTTCCGAGGCCGACACGATTCGCAGGCAGATTCAGGCACAGGACTGGATTGACGCCTCGACCCGCGAGGAGATCTGCGGCCACCTGGATCCGCAGTCGCCCCCGACGCCCACGCAGTACTTCCGATGGATACGCGCCCTGAAAGAGGGAGCGGCCCAAACGTCGGTCACCACGCGGTGCTCACTCGCCGAGCTCGGCGTGTCGATCGCGGCGGGTGGGAGCGACGGGGCTGCTCTGCCGGAGCCGTCCCGGCGCGCCCTGGAGGACATCGAGGCCGCCCTCAACATTGATGGGGAGGAGGTCCTTAGCGACCTGCTCGGTGAGCGCCCGGAGCCGGAGCCACCCGCGGTCGAAGCGCCATTCGAGGTCGACGCCCTGACCGCCCTCCTTGACGGCACGCACGCTGACCTCCGCGAGCGCGTTCGCACGCTGCTCCAGGACCCGGTCTTCGGGTACCGGCCCGATCTCGACACCCCGGCCTATCGCGAGCAGGTGCTGCACTGGTGTGAACGGCTGGCCGAGCAGGGCCTCGGGGGCCTGGGATACCCCGAGGAGCACGGGGGAGACGGGGACATGGG
>PXSX01000346.1:0-955 GCA_003022655.1 Bacteroidetes bacterium QH_1_64_81
CGACGACCCCGACGCGATGCTGGACCCGGAGGCGGTCGTTCAGACGATCCGCGACCGCGGCACGCCCGCCGAGACGTTCGACGACGTGGACGCCGTCCTTCCTGCGCTGGTGGACACCCTTCAGCCCGGCGACGTGGTGCTCCTCATGAGCAACGGCAGCTTTGGCGGCCTCCCCGAGCGCCTGCCGGAGGCGCTGGCCGAGAAGGCTTGACCTACGCCTCAACGGCGTGAAGTTGTTTTCGCAAAGGCCCCCATCCGATCCGTACGCCAGTGGATACGTCCTGCCTCGCTGCGGCGGCACGACCGCCCCCGCAAGTCGGTAGCATTCTACACCGACGGATGTCCATTTTGGCGGCCCCAAAATGGACGAAAAGGGCTTGGCTGGCAGAAAATGGCCTAAGCCCCACGTTCGCTCCACTGAAATTTATCGAACTCGCCCTCCGTTCGTCGGGCTCGGGCAAGATAAATTTCGGTCGTTCCGCGAGCGTGGACCTCCGGGCGGCCATTTTCTGAAGGCCGGGGTCGACTATCGGATGGCCTTCGGTGTCCATTCAGGTGAAGCTCTTCCAAACCAACAACTTCACATTATTGCCTACGCCTCAAAGAGAGCCCCTATCTCAATCGTCAGCCCATCGAGGGGACCGTCTCCCGTGAGTGTATCCTCCTCCTCCAGCGTCTGTACGTCGTCGATGCCCCGGTAGACCTGCACGGCCCGGTTGGACGGCTCGACGACCCAGACGGTGTCCACGCCCACGTCGAAGTACTCCTTCAGCTTGCGGCGCATATCTTCCCACGAGTTGGTGGGCGACATAATCTCGACGATGAGCTCCGGGGGTACGTCGAGGAAGCCCTCGGACTGACCTTGCTCAAGACGCTCGTGGGAGATGAACAACACGTCGGCAGCCCGTACGCTATCGGGATCCCGCTCCGTGTAGATGCCCACCTCTCCCACCAT
>PXSX01000346.1:975-3375 GCA_003022655.1 Bacteroidetes bacterium QH_1_64_81
ACTCGTCCAACGTTGTTCTTCCCAACAAACCGTCGGAGATGATAACCGACTTCCAGTTCAATGTGGCCATGGGGCTGACCAGTTGCGGGCGGCATCTCTTTGATTTTGCCTTTCACGAGTTCACATCGGCCTACATCCGTCATGCGGAGCAGCTCCTCACCGCTGATGAGACGGTCGGTCGTTTCAACGGCACGAGTCATGGCTGGGCGTAGGTAGATAGAATTAAATTTCACACAGTATGCGTACGTCTTCAGGCAACAGGAAGTTTTCCCCGCTTCCTCACTTACCCGTCGAGCCCGAGTTCCTCACGTGCCATTGCCGTCCCCTCCACCCGCGCCGCGATCTTGCGGAACGCCGTGCGCCGGGCCGTCGAGCGGTCGTCGCCGAACGGGGAAAAGCCACAGTCGTCGGTCGTCCCAAGGCAGTCGACCGGCAGGTGCTCGGTGGCCTGCAGGACCGTGTCGCGCACCTCCTCGGGCGATTCGACTTCCGGATCGTTCACGTCGATGACGCCGAGGAAGATCGTCTGGTCGTCGTGGCTGTGCTCGCGGACGATGTCGAGCACGCGCTCAGGGTCGTCCTCGCTGGCAAACTGCATGTAGAAGCGCCCGGCGTTCATCTCGAAGAGCAGCGGCAATAGCTCCGCGTAGTCCACGTCGGCGCTGTGGGTGGAGTGCCGGTCGCCCCCCGGACAGGTGTGGATGCCAATGCGCCCGCGCTCCTCGTCGGAGAAGCGGTCGAGCACGCGGTTGTTGAGAGCAACGAACTCTTGCAGCACGTCTTTCGACGGATCGAGCTTCACGGCGAGCCGGCCTTCCGTAAAGTCGACCTGTACGGCGTGCGCCCCGGCCTCCAGGCACTGCCGGATGTCCTGTTCGACCTCGTCGACGAGGTCGTCGAGGAAGGCCTCGCGGGGGTACCCGTCGATCCCGTCGTCCGGGTAGAGAAAGCTGAGGGCCGACGCGGAGATGACGCTCTGCTTCACGGGAACGCTCGCATGCGCCTGTGCCCGCTCCAGGTACTCCACCGCGTACGTCTCGTAGCGAAACGGCCCCTCGGTGAGGCGAGGGAGTTGCCGCGTGTGCCCCGCCTCGAAGGGAATCTCGACGCCCCCCGGCTCGATGTTGTCGGCCCCGTCCACAGGGTAGGTCAGGAAGCTGGGCTTGGCCTGCTCGCCGTCGGTAATGACGGGCGAGCCGGTGTTCTCGAAGGCCTCAACGGTGGCGCGGAGCGCGCGGTCGTAGACCTGATCGAGGGCCTCCGGGCTGAGATCTCCTCGCCGGTATGCCTCGAGGCCCTCGATGAGTTCTTCGGGCCGCGGAATGCTGCCGATGGGTTCGGTGGGGAGGATCATGAGCAGGGAATGGGGAGGAACGGGAGCATCGGTCCGCCAAATTACTCGCGGGCCTATCTCCACGCGTGCATCGAGAAAACGATTCCCGCACCGAACCCTCTTCCTTCCGCCCACAGAGGCCCCGGCTCAATCCGACGTGGCCCGGTCCGTTCACGCCTATCTCGACGCCCACACGAACCAGATGCTGGCCCTACTGGAGGCCCTCGTCGGGCACTGCGACACGGTGTGGCCCCTCGGCACGCTCGCAGAAATGCCCTTCGAGGTAGAGGGCAATGTCGTCCGCGGCCCCGGGGTGCTCGACATGAAGGGCGGCCCGGTGCAGATGATGTTCGTCCTTGCGGCCCTTCGCGCCGCCTGCATGGAGCCGGCGGTGGTGCCAATCGTATTATCAACTCATGTGCGGAAAGAGGGAGGGGCGCTCAGTGTCGCTTTGAGTCAGTTGAGGAGGCGCGGCGACTCACCGCTTTTCTCTACTCTCGCGCTCGCAGGCGCAGGAACTCGCAATCCACCTTCATCCGATCCTGAACCGCCGCGTCGGGGAGCCGGTGCACAGCGTCCGGAAGCTTGAAGCGCGGGAGCACTGTCGCCAGGGAGGCCCGCCAGTCGTCCGGCACGGTTCCGGCCGTTGACCGGACGAAGGCAACGGGACGCCGGCCATACTCCTCATCGGGAACCGGCACCACGACGGCCCGCTCGATGCCGTCGATCCGTTCGAGGGCTGCCTCGATCTCTTCGGGCCGGATGTTTTCCCCGCCGGACACAAACTGCCGGTCCACGCGTCCCTGCACGTGAAGTCGCCCCTGCGCATCGAGGTGACCCAGATCACCGGTCGGGAACCACCCGTTCACGCGCGGATCGCGGACCTGCTCCCCCTCGTCGATTCCACGACACAGGGTCGGGCCGGCCACGAGGATTTCCCCGTCGTCGTCGATGCGCAGGCGGCGGTGGGGGAGGCAGCGCCCGGCCGTTCGCAGGTCGGCGAGCGGAGCACCGGGGGGCGTGGTGGTCACCTGCGAGGCCATCTCGGTGGAGCCGTAGCTCGTGTG
>PXSX01000346.1:3494-4137 GCA_003022655.1 Bacteroidetes bacterium QH_1_64_81
CCGGTCCGGAATGGCCACGGCGGCTCCGGCCAGCGCGCACCGCACGAGAATGGCCAGCCCGCCGACGTGGTACAGCGGCAGCGACAGGAGCCAGCGGTCGCCGGGGCGCAGCCCGGAGACTACTTCCTCGCTCCGCTCGGGGCGCAGGGGAAGGTTGGCGTTCGACCCCTTGGCGCTGTAGAGATGATTCGCCCACGAGTGCAGGACGGCGCTCGGCGTGCCCGTGCTCCCCGACGTGAAGATGAGCGACGCGCGGCGATGGATGGGCCGAACGCCTGGAGTGGGATCTCCTCCTCCTTCCCGTTCGACAATCCGGTCGGGGGTATACACCTCGGGATCGCTCTCTCCATCAAGCAATGCAGAGTCGCGGGTTACGAGAAGTTTTGCCCCCATCCGCTGCGCAGTGCGCCGGGCCTCCGGGGCCGGAAGGCGGGTGCTAAGCGGCATCGCTACGCGGCCCGTCCGCCACAGGGCCCACAGCAGAACCACGAGGTCGGGTCCGCGATGCAGGCGAAGCGCAACCCGGCTTCCGTCGGGTAGATCGGCATCCCGCAGCTGCGCACTGGTCGCCGCCACGGACGCGTCGAGCTCCGCGTAGGTCCACCGCCGTTCTGGGGTCCAGAGTGCCAGGGTCCTGGGACGG
>PXSX01000347.1 GCA_003022655.1 Bacteroidetes bacterium QH_1_64_81
TCGATTCAGTATCGACTCAGAGCCGATTCGACTGTACGAAACGGCCCAATCCGTCGGTCGGAGGGGCTCGAACGCAAGGGTGAAGCGACAGAGAGAGTCTGTCCTGTGTTGATGCGATTGCCGTGTCGTCGTTCACCTTCGTGACCCACCTCGCTCCGTGAACCGTCAAGTCTCCAATTCGGATCTTCCCCCGCCGCTTCGGGGCACTGAGCCGGGCACCTTCACCCACCGCACCATCGCCGAGCGCTGGCCCCGCATCGCGGGACGCGTCATCGCCGAGAACGACTTTCCGGACGCGATCAACGCGCGCATCCAGGCCCTTCGGGACGATCTTCCCGGCGGGACCGTTCGTCCGCTGAATGAGACGGACGTGCCCGACGCGGCGCTCTGGGCGGACTGGGTGCGCCCACACCGGGGACAGGGTTGGATGGAGGCGCCCTGGTTCTTCGGCGAAACCTACTTCTATCGCCGCCTCCTGGAGGCCACCGGGTACTTTCGCCCCGGCCCGGGCTGGAAGCGCGATCCCTTTGCGTATCAGAAGGAGACGGGTCTCGCCCAGGCCGTCGGGCGGATTCGCGCCCTGGCGCAGGGACGCGCCGCGGCCCGTGACCGGGCGGAAGACCGGCGCTCGGGGTGGGCACAGCTGCTCCGAGCGGCCCTGTGGGGCAACCAGGCCGACCTCAGCATGTGGGCTGTCGACGAGGAAAGCCCGGATCACCAGGACGCAGAGCGCGCCGAAGATCACCTGCTGGCCGACGACACCGCTGCGGCTCTCGATCACCTCGAAGCTCTCGACCGCCCAGCCCGGGTCGACCTGTGGGCCGACAACGCCGGGCTCGAGCTCGTCTCCGACCTCGCGCTAATTGACGGCCTGCTCGCCGCAGAGACGGTGGGCCGAGTTGTCGTCCACCTGAAGGTGCACCCGACCTTCGTCTCCGACGCCACCGTCGAGGACGTGCACGACACTCTCGATGCCCTCGCGGAGGCCGAGGGGGCGGCCGTTCGGCGGCTGGCCGAACGACTGCGGACGGCGCTCGTCACAGGACGGCTGCGGCTTCAAGATGCATGGGTGTGGACCTCGCCGCTCCGGGGGCGCGACTTTCCGTCTCCCGTACGGGCCGAGCTTGCACGGTCGGACCTCCTCATCAGCAAGGGCGACGCGAACTACCGGCGCCTGCTGGGCGACCGGCACTGGGACTTCACGACGCCCTTCGCGGACGCGGCCGCGCCCCTGCCCGTACCAGTCCTGGCCCTCCGGACGCTCAAGTCGCAAGTGGCTGCCGGCCTGTCGCAGGTCCAGGTGGACCGCCTCGACGCGCAGGACCCAGACTGGACGGTGAATGGGGAGTGGGGCGTCATCCAGTATGCGCCCGCCTCGTCCTCCGCCACGCCCGGGCCGTCCGCTCCCGAGAATTGACGCTGGGTCAGGAACGCCGCGGCGCCGCACCCGTGCGGACGGCGCGTGCCGACTGCTTCCACGACTGTGCTTTTCCGCGCATCCATGTCCGACCGGCTCACCGCCCGCCAGCGCGCACATCTCCGCAGCCTCGCCCACGATCAGGATCCGCTCATCCACATCGGCAAGGAGGGCCTGACCGACGCTGTGCAGCAGGCCATCGCGGAGGCCTTCAACACCCGCGAGCTCGTCACCATCCGCGTGCTCGATAACGCCCCGAAGGCAGTGCGGACCGTGGCCGAGGCAGTAGCGGGCGGCATCGACGACGCACAGGTGGTCCGCACGATCGGCGGCACGGCGCTGCTCTACCGTCCGCACCCGGACGACCCCGAGATCACACTGCCCGACCCCGGCGGCGGATGACGCCTGACGACTGCCCCACCGGGGTCACGGCGTCGAGGCCTTGTGCTTTTTCCAGTACCGCCGCAGGCCCAGCGCCGCCATCCAGCTCGGATTGGCCAACTCGTACCGCTCCCAGGCGTCGTTGTCCACGCCGTTGGCGGCCGCGAGGGTGTGCATCCACTCCGTGACGGCCTCGCGCAGGGCCTCGTCGCCCTCGGCGAAGTCGGGGAGGGTGTCGGCGGTCCACGCCTCCGCGGCGTCGATGACGCCTTCCAGGCGGTCGAGGTGAGCCGACACGTCGTCGTGCGTCCCGAAGTGGGTGGGGGCCAGGTGACGGAGGTCGTGACGATCGGCCGCGGTGCGGAGACGAGCGAGGCTTTCCCGCCAGCGGCCGAGTCGGACTTCGGGCGGTGCCAGCGGCAGCTCCACGTATTCTTCGCCCGGGAGGCGCACGCCGCCCACGTCGCCCGTGAAGCACACGTCGCCGATGACGTAGCTCATGTGGTGCGAGGCGTGGCCCGGCGTGTCGAGCGCGAGGGCCTCTCGGTCGCCCAGGGGAACGATGTCTTTGTCGTCGAGCGCGACGAGGGGATGCCGACGCGATGGGCATAGACGGTGGCGCCGTACTGGGCCAGGTGACCCGCGGCCCCCGCGTGGTCCAGGTGGATGTGGGTCAGCAGCACCTCCGAAATGTCGGCGGGGGTGAGGCCGCGATCGGCGAGTTGCGTCTGCAGCCGGGGAAAGGTGGACCCGGGGCCTGTTTCGATGAGGGCCGCGCCGTCGGCGTGGGGCCACAGGTAGGCCGCGATGGTCTGGGCGCGGTCCTGGAAGTGAAGGTCGAGCGGTTCGAGGCGGTTCATCATTGGCTGCACAGATGGGGGGTGGATCAACGACAGCGATCGGGCGTCATTATTCACAGACAAAGAAAGAAGCACTGCATCCGAACACCAATGCCTTGCCGTCCCAACGCGGCCCTGATTCGTTATGGAAACCACCACGTCATGGCACCGCGTCCTGGAGGATCCCCGGCTCCGGGAGCTGCCCTACAAGGTCGAAACGAATGAACACGGACAGATTGTCTTGAGCCCACACAAGCCGCAGCACGGCCTCCAACAAGGCCGCCTCGTACGCCTGCTCAATCAGTCCCTCCACTCGGGAGCAACAGCCGTCGAGTTTGCTGTGGAAACGGGAAAGGGGGTGAAGGTCCCCGACGTGATCTGGATTTCGGACGAGCGTCTTGCTGACATGCCGGAGGGGGCCGAGGCGAGTCCGGTGATGCCGGAGGTGGTCATCGAGGTGCTGTCGGAGGGAAACACGGAGGCAGAAATCGTTGAGAAGCGCCAGCTTTATCTCGGAGAGGGGGCGGAGGAAGTATGGACGTGCGATGTGGACGGGACGATGCAGTTTTACGATGCGGACGGTGCCCTTGACCACTCCGCACTCGTCCCGAGCTTTCCCACTCAGGCGGAATGAGTCGGCTCGTCGTCGGTCGGCTGCAAAAGCGTGCGCACCTTGTGGAGCAGCGATTCGCTCCCGGCCGTAATGAGGCTGCCGCCGAACACCACGTCGTCGGCGTTTGGGTCGAGGGGTTGGGCCACGCCGCCGGCCTCCCGCACACAGGGGACCAGGGCCGCCACGTCCCAGGGGTGCATGAGGGTGTCGACGGCCGCGTGGGTGCGGCCTCGCGCCACGAGGGCGTGCTGAAGACAGTCGGTCACAAAG
>PXSX01000348.1:0-2374 GCA_003022655.1 Bacteroidetes bacterium QH_1_64_81
CCTGGGGAGCCGAGGCGTGGAACCGTTCGCACAGACCAGAAGAAGGGGGAGCCGTTCAGTTTCATTTCGGAGCACCCCTTCGTTCGGCGGAGCAGCGATCCGCAAGCGTCCCTCTTGCCTTTCCGGGCGGGATTCCCAATCTTCCGGGGCGACGTCAATCCCCCAATTGCGCTGTCCCCATTCACCGCACGCAGCACATGTCCATGCAGGCCGACTTTCGTGGATCCACCGCACTCGTCACGGGAGGGACGCGTGGGATTGGACGCGCCCTCGTCGACGCGTTCGCCGACGCCGGTGCCAACGTGGCGTTCACCTACCGCTCGTCGTCCGACACCGCCGCGGCCCTCGTCGATACGCTCGACGAGCAGGGCACGGAGGCGCTGTCGCTGCAGGGCGACGTGGCCGACCTGGAGACGGCGCAGGCCCACGTCGATGCTGTGCTCGACCGCTGGGGTACGCTCGACGTGCTCGTGAACAATGCCGGCATCACGCGGGACGGGCTTATGCTCCGCATGACCGAGGACGACTGGGACGACGTAATCGACACGAACCTGAAAGGCGCGTTCAACTTCTGCAAGGCCGCCTACATGCCCATGATGCGCCAGCAAAGCGGCACCATCGTCAACATCTCCTCCGTGGTGGGCACCACCGGGAACGCCGGGCAAACGAACTACGCCGCGTCCAAAGCGGGCATCGTCGGCTTCTCGAAGAGCCTCGCCAAGGAGCTGGGCAGTCGCAACGTGACGGTGAACGTCGTGGCGCCGGGCTACGTGCAGACGGACATGACCGACGAGTTGGACGACGAAACCCGGGAGACCATCCTCGACGCCGTTCCGCTCGATCGGCTCGCCGAGCCCGATGAAATTGCCGACGCCGTGCTGTTTTTGGCCTCTCCGGCGGCGGCATACATCACAGGTCACGTCCTTCACGTAAACGGGGGACTTTCGATGTAGCACCCCCCTTGCTTTTCGTCGTCTATTAAGGAACGACAGGATCGATTAGGGGGAGTCGTTGTTATATCTTTGGTGTTTCCAGATCCGATCCCGGCCGCGGTGCTTCCCATCCTCCTGTTATCCGGCGAGGGCCGAGACCGGGCCGGATTTCGCCACCACACCGCCTGAATGACTCCTAAAATCGAGTCGCCTTCCGCATGGCCACTGAGATCTCGAAGAGCTCCTACACGAACGTCATCGACCTGACCTCCGAAGCCCAGAAAGAGCGCCGGCGCGACGAGGTCGGGTCGGAGCTTCGCGAGCCCGATCCGCCTCTCGACGAGGTCCGCGTCGACGAACTGTCCGGAGACATGGAACAGGCGGTCCACGCCGCCGGCTGGACCGAACTGATGGACGTGCAGCGCAAGGCCATCCCCTACATCCTGGAGGGGCGCGACCTGATCGTCCAATCGCAAACCGGATCGGGCAAGACCGGTGCCTTTCTGCTGCCGCTGTTCGACCTTGTGAACCCAGACAAGAAGGAGCAGCAGGTTCTTATCCTCACCCCCACCCGGGAGCTGGCGCGCCAGATCCACGAGGAGTTTGAGAAGATGAAGATCGCCACCCCGCACACGAACCGCATGGAGGCCGTCCTGATCTACGGGGGCGTCGGGTACCAGCCCCAGATCGAGGGCCTGAAGAATGGCGCGCAGGTGGTCATCGGCACGCCCGGCCGCATCCTCGACCACCTCAAGAAGAACAACTTCGACGCCGGCACCCTCCGGATGCTGGTGCTCGACGAGGCCGACGAGATGCTCTCGATGGGCTTTTATCCGGACATGAAGGACATCGTCGAGCACGTGCCGGAGGACCGCGTCTCGTACATGTACAGCGCCACGATGCCGCCCAAGGTGCGAAGTGTGGCCCGCGAGTTCCTCGACGATCCCGGCTTCCTCTCGCTTAGCACCGACAAGGTGAGTGTGGAGGAGAACGAGTACCGTTACTACCTGGTCAATCCAATGGATAAGGACCGGGTGTTGGCACAACTCATGGAGCTGGAGGAGCCGGAGTCGGCCCTTATCTTCGCCAACACAAAGCGGGAGGTGAGCTACCTCAACAAGTTCCTCGCCAACAAGGGATACGACGTGGATGAGATGTCCGGCGACCTCTCTCAGCGCGATCGGGAGGAGGCGCTCGATCGGCTGCGGGAGGGCGACCTTCGGCTTCTGGTGGCCACGGATGTAGCCGCCCGGGGCATCGACGTGTCCGACCTGAGCCACGTCTTCATCTACGACGTGCCCCAGGACCACGAGTACATCATCCACCGCTCGGGCCGCACGGCCCGGGCCGGGGAGGAGGGCACCACGATCGTCCTCTCCACCCACGAGGACGAGTTCGAGCTCAAGCGGATGGCCAACACGTACGACATCGACCTGGAGCGG
>PXSX01000348.1:2399-3458 GCA_003022655.1 Bacteroidetes bacterium QH_1_64_81
CTCACTCCTCACGTTTCACGAATCGAGGACGTGCTCCGTCTGCCGGTAGGCGATGAGTCCGCTCGCGGCGAAGATGACCGCATAGATGCCCAGTGGTGTTTCTGCGTTCGACACCGCCTGGTAGGCGAGGGCCGAGAGCCCGGCCGCTACGCCGCCGGCCCCGAGGAAGATGAAGACGTGGAGGATCCACCGACCGAACGCCTGGCCGGGCGAGAGCGAGGAATCGGACATGGATTGGGGGCATTGGTCGGGAAAAACGACGGATCGTGAACCTATCGGGACGGGGGCGTAAGGGCAAACGGACGGATTGGGCGAATGGGGGGAGCGTCGGGACGTGGAAGATAAGAGAAGGGAGAAGCGCCGTCGCAAGTCGCTGTTTTTCGTTTCCCTCTGGTCGCGTTGCGGGATCGTCGTCCTGTGTTTAAGCGTTCTCGGGGTGCGATTTTGGCACACTATACGTAGATGTGGGAATACGTAGATGTGGGATCAAAAATTGCGCCCTTATCACCAGGGTGCTTTTTCTATGTTGGGCCAATTTTTTCCTCTCCTTTGGCCTCGCCAATCTCTCCTGGATCAGGCCCAATGCGCCGGAAGGCATTTCGCAGCGGCCACGTCGCTTCTCCTCGTACCAGACCGTCCCGATCGTGCTGCTGATCGAGACGAGGCCGTTGGCCACCGGGAGACGACACCCTGGCGCTTCCTGCTCCTTGATGAAAAAGTTTCAGGTCCGTCTTCCGATGGGGCGCATCGAAAGGACGCCGATTCGGCGGTTATCGATGACTCGCTCTACCCGCTCTTTGTAGAGCGGGACCGGAGGCTCAATTGAAGACAGTCGGGCTGGCTCTCTTAATTCCGCGCCGCCGGGCGTCGAGACGAGTCCGACACGACCGGAGCCGGGGGCTGTCGCCACCGCGCATCCAGCGACCACCGTCCGCTCCCGAACGCGCACACGAGGACGAACAGAAACAGCACCAGCGCCGAAAACTCGAAGGACTGGTTGGCCGAGAGAAGTCCCTCGTTCCAGTGTACCAGGAAAACAGCCCCGATGAGGATGGGAAG
>PXSX01000349.1 GCA_003022655.1 Bacteroidetes bacterium QH_1_64_81
AAGGCGGCTCCGCAGCCTCCGATCGCAGGGAAGATGCCGGGAAAGTGCGGGGGAATGGGAGCGTGGGCGCATGGGGGTCGTGAATTTCTGCTCCGCTCGGACGGCACGAACAGGCCACTGCCGCTAAGATGCGATTGCCGTGGGGAATGGGGGCAAAACACGCCGATAGAAACCGGGAATCCGTCTGTCCGTTTTCTCCGTCCTCGAATTCGAAGCAGATTCTGCTTGCTGGAGCATCTGGACTGTTTGGTCGCTGCTCGCCGGTGGAGAGGGTCAGAAATACGAACCATTCCAACGAAGAGCTGGGTCGGGGTGCCGGCTTGGGCAAGGAGCTTCAACCGCGGGACGCCTCTGTAGAATGACTGGTCCGCCGTGAAGGGCAATTCGGGGCCCCACCGGTTCGGCAGTTGTTCGATAGCCCAAAGCGGCAGGGCTTACGCAATTAAGAGAAATCCACCAAGGAGCCAAAATCGGGATCCTTCGGACTTCTGAACTTTCGAAAGCGTCGGAGGTCTCCGGCCAAGTGCGTACGTCCCAAATGACTCCTTCATCCGTCCAGCACTCTGGGAGGAGTGGGGAAACGGGCGGAGTTCAGCAACGAGCCTTCCTCCGTGCATCTGTTGAGAAGACGTTTCTATGTGGTCATTCTTTGTTGATCTTCTCCGGAATGTGGGTACCGAGCACACCATCGTGGTCATGGACGCGGAAGAGGCGGGGAAAAGGCGGCGGTATCACATCTATCCGTCGCACATGATGGGCGCATGGGGAGGGAGTTTGCTGGCCGCGGGACTCTGCGCAGGACTTCTGCTCGCATTTACCCCTCTTCGAACCCAGATTCCGGGATACGGAACCGAGAAGGTCGAAAAGAGTGCTCGTCTCAATACGATGCGGCTCCGGTCGCTTCAAGACTCCCTTGCTGCTCAGCGACAGTACGTGAAGCGTCTCCGGCGCCTCATTACTGGCCGAGTCAATTCCGCGGCCCGGTCGGGACAGGGCTCTCCTCAGCCACCGGCCTCGGCCGAGCAGGCACCCCGGAGTCGGGACTCGGACGGAGGGAAGAGCACTCCCGATGAGGAGGCCCACGAACAGCCCGCCCTTGCGTCGCCTGCGGTCTCGATGTCCGAGCAAGCCTCTGGGGTGGGGCGAGATGCCTCGTCGGGACTTTCGTTCCCCGTTTCTCCTCCGGTAATGAACGGCTTTCCAACCCGAAATTTCGACGCCCAGACGGGCCACTACGGCATCGACGTGGCGGTATCGGAAGGGAAGTTCATTCGAGCCGTCGGCGATGGGTATGTGGTATGGGCCGATTGGACCCAGGACGGCGGATACACCATTGCGGTTCAGCACGCTGCTGGATATCTTACGATCTACAAGCACAACAAGCGCCTGCTCAAGCGGTTGGGACACCGGGTGAGGGCGCATGAGCCCCTTGCCGTCAGCGGGAATACGGGGGCGATTACGACCGGTCCGCACCTGCACTTTGAGCTCTGGCGTAATGGCCTCGCGCAGAGTCCTCGGTCCCACATTGCAGGGTGGTAAGGACCGAGAGGCGTCTCCATTCGGCATCGGAGGGCGGCCCGGTCGCCTCCAGCTTTTGACTTCGCACCCGCACCTTCTTGCTTTATGGGCCTCTTCGGTAATACTCAAACGGACGATACGTCATCCTCCATGGCAAACCAGACAAGCACTGTTCAGGATCAGGTCAATCTCGTCGGCGAAGGCACTGTCTTCGAAGGAACAGTGCGGGCCGAAAGTGACGTCCGCGTCAGTGGGCGAATCATTGGCACGCTTGATGTAGAAGGCAAAACAATGATCGCCGAGGAAGGATCGGTCGAAGGCGAAATCGATGCCACCAACGCTGAAATTGCCGGTCAGGTGCACGGGGAAATCCACGTCGAAGAGCGGCTCGTGCTCAAGAGCACCGCACGAGTCGACGGGATGATCGAAACGGACCGCCTAATCGTCGAAGACGGGGCCCAGTTCACGGGGGAATGTGAGATGGGCACGCCGGTTTTCGAGAGTGTGGGCGCCTCCGGCGAGGAAGGACGGCAGAATGGGGAAGCGCGTCCAGAGCCGAGCGAAGCAAACGAGGCTGAGTCGTCGTCGGAGGTCGCTGAAGTGTAGGCCGCCGACTGGGACACCGCGACCAGGAGGGGGGCGGCCCGGCACGACACGGTGCAGCCACGATGAGGACCGACCATGGATCGCGTAGATCATGCAGGGGACGACGGGGACTCCCCGCCCTCCGACGAAGCCTCTTCTGGGGGTGGGTCGGCGTTGCGGAAAGCGCTCCGAGACATTGCGCCGTACCTTGATTTAGGGTGGCGCCTCGCTGGCACCGCGTCGTTTCCTCCGCTCCTCGGATTTGGGCT
>PXSX01000350.1 GCA_003022655.1 Bacteroidetes bacterium QH_1_64_81
GACCGACAACGACGCCCCCTCCTCGGCAGTCGATCGAAGGCCTCCAGGACACCGTCACGGTCGGTTGGACGGACCGGCACACCGCCGTTCTCGACTATGCCCACAGTACCGACGCGCTCACGGCTCTGGGATACGTGCACGGGATGACGCGTCCCTGGACCGTCACGGTGTGGCGCCGAACCGCGCTCGGGACCTTGTCCGCCTCCTTCGGCGAGCGGCTCGTCCCCCTCGACCGACACGCTCGCCAACTCGGGTTTGCCCACCACGCCCGCCGCACGTACAATCAATTCCCCTCGTCGGCCCAGCGTCGTCTGCGGGCTTATACCCGGGGGCTGAACGCGGCGCTCGGGGCGGAACGGGTGCAGCAGCGGGTCCCGTTCGTCCACCTCAACCTCACACCGGCCCGCTGGAAGCCCTGGCACCCGTTGGCGATCGAGCGGCTCCTGGCGTGGACCGGAACCGACCTCTCGTCCCTCTTCGCGGCCGACCGCGCCGGCCCGCCGGAGTTTCGGCGGGCGGATCGTCGGCTCCGGCGCTGGCTCCACCTGCACGGCCGGGCCCGCAGCATCGCCTGGGCGGTCCGCCCCTCTGCGGACAGTGCCCGCCCCGTCCTCTTTGCCCGCCACGTCCTCGGGGCCTCCGCCGAGCCGCTCGTGCAGGAGGTCCTGCTCCGGCCGCCGTCGACTGCGCTCACTGCGGCGGCCTCTCTGCCCGGCGCTCCCGTGTTTCCGACCGGGACGACCGGATCCCGGAGCTGGACGTACCTGTTGAGCAGTCCGGCCCGCCTCACCCGGGTCAAAACGGACACCACTCGGGTTCGGACCCGCCATGAGCGCATCACCCCGGCAGAGGGACCCGAGCACCTGGTAACGATTCGTCGGCAGGGGGAGCGCCTATTGGTGCGCACAGCGGCGTCCGACTCGGCCTGGGCCTTGATGTGGCCCGGCCTCCAGCCGCACTCTGACGTACCCCGGTGGACGGCTCACGCACAGCTTCGGGAAGACGTCTCGCCCTTCGATTCCGTCGCGTCGGCCTTTCGCCTGTTTGGCGGGTCGGGCCTCACGATGACCCCGGCCGGCGAATGGACGGTGCGCGGCCGACCGCCGGTCGTGGAGCGTGGGCCAGAGACCGTTCTGATTGGCCGATCGCCCTGGGCACGGCATCAAGCCCATGGGCTGCGTGCTCGGCGCGTGGAGGGGCCGGTCCGTCCATCTCGGTGGAGTGCGAGCGACTCCAGCACGTGGGCGGCCGAGCTCCTGCCCCGCCTGCTGCCCGCCCTCGCGCCGCTCGACGATACCGCGCCTCTCTACGAGGATGCCCTGTCCTATCTCCGCAACTGGGACTTCGTCTACGAGCCCGCCAGCATCGGGGCGGTGGTGTTCGAGGAGTGGATGCGAGCCTATCGGGCCGAGACCGGACGGATGCCCACCGCCGAGGACTCGACCCTGCTCGCCCCCTCCCGCCACCGGCAGGCGTTTCGGCACGCTGTGGACCACCTCAAGACGCAATACGGGTCCGACGTGCGGCAATGGCGCTGGGAACGGGTGGCCCCGGACCGCCGCTACTTTCCCGTGTGGTCGGCCGACAGCCTCGTGGCGGCGGATCTTTCCTCTCTGAGCACGACCCGCTTCGCGCCGCTGGACCGGCCCGCCCGGGGACACCCTTCGGCCCTGTCCGGCGGCCCCACTCTGGTAGACCCGCCTGCGCTAGGGCCTGCGCCCACGCGCTGGGACGGCTGGATGCGGGGCGGCGTCGCGGACCTCACCGTGCGCCGCCTCCGCTTCGATCCGTCGGACTTTTTCGCCCGGTCCTTCCTCCCCCGAGAGCCGCCATCCCCCGCATCGGTGACTGCGGCTCCGATAACGAGAACGACGAAGCTCGTGCCCCCTCGGCCGTAGTGCGTATTGCATAGTGCGTATTTCGTATTGATCCTAGGCATTTACGCAATACGCAATACGAGATACAATCAGGCGTCGGCTAAGTAGACACGCGAAAGAACCTTAACAAGTGAGTCATTCTGAGCAGAGCGAAGCGGAGTCGAGGGGGCCTGAAGGGTCATCCTCTGGAAATCTCTTAGCACACCGGCAAAACCGGCTTCTGCAGGCGGTTTCCGCTTGGCCCGGAGAGATTCTTCGACTCCCTCCTCTCCTTGTTCGTCGGTCGCTCAGAATGACTTTCGGTTAACACATTTGTGCTGATCTACTTAGTTTCCGCGAACCTGATTCCGGATGCGCTCAGGAACACTGGGATCGCGGAGCGTGGTGGTGTCGCCCAGGCTCTCTCCGTTGGAAATGTTCTCGAGAAGGCGGCGCATGATTTTCCCGGACCGCGTCTTCGGAAGGNNCGGGGCGTGACGTACACGTCGGGGACATTGCCCTTCTCGGCGTCTTCTCGCGCCGCAACCGCAGCCTCGGCGACCGCGTGCACCTCCGCCACGGCCGATTCGAGCTCCATGGTGCCGAGGCGGTGGCCGGCCACGTTCATCACGTCGTCGAGCCGACCCAGGATGCGGAAGTAGCCGTCCTCTTTGTGGACGGCCCCATCGCCGGCCTCGTAGACCCAGTCGTGCCAGTCGTCGGAGTCGACGTCGGAGAAGCGGCGCCAGTACTCGTTGATGAAGCGCTGGTCGTCGCCGTAGACGGTCTGGAGCATGCCGGGCCAGGGGCGCTCGATCACGAGGTTCCCGGCCCGTCCGGTGGCGGGCGCCAGCGCGTCGCCATTATCGTCGTAAATCGCAGGTTGGATGCCCGGACAGGCCTTGCCCGCGGAGCCGGGCTTCATGTCCTGGAGGGCGGGCAGGTTGGTGATGAGGTGCCCCCCCGTCTCGGTCTGCCACCACGTGTCGACGATCACGGCGTCCTCGCCCCCGATGTGCGTGTAGTACCAGAGCCAGGCCTCGGGCTGAATCGGCTCGCCGACGGTCGTCATGTGCCGGAAGTCAAAGTCGTATTCCGCCGGGTACTCCTCGCCCCACTTCATGTACATCCGGACCGCCGTGGGGGACGTGTGGAAGACGTCCACATCGTGCCGCTCAGAAATTGCCCAGGTCACACCCTTGTGCGGATGGTCGGGCGCGCCCTCCCGCATCACGCTCGTGGTGCCCAGCGCGAGCGGGCCGTAGACGATGTAGGAG
>PXSX01000351.1 GCA_003022655.1 Bacteroidetes bacterium QH_1_64_81
GGGGCGCTACATCCACGCTCGTAGTGAAGCGAGTTCCTCGGCCACCGCGGCGACCTCGTCGGTTGCCAGCGCGCCGCGCTCGGTGAGAAGGCCGCCGGTGATGAGTGCGGCCGGGGCGGTGTCGAAGCGGGGGCTCCACACCTCCAGGTCGTTCGGCCCGTCGTACACGGCCTGCGACGGTGCGAATTCGTCGGAGGTGTCCTCCTCCACTGCAATCTTGTCGACCGCGCAGGCGGCGTACACCGGCACATCGGCCCGATGGGCAGCGAGCGCCGCCCCGTAGGTGCCCACCTTGTTCACGACGGCCCCGGACGGCAGCACGGTGTCCGCCCCCACCAGCACCGCGTCGATAGATGCTGCGTCCAGACGGCGGGCAACGGCCGCGTCGGGGAGGAGCGTCACGTCGCGACTCGCGTCCGCGAGACGCTCGGCAACCCCAATGCCCTCGCCCCCGGGCTCCGACACGGCGATGCTGACCTTCGGTGCGGGATCGGCCTGACGCAGGGCCGCCAGCACGGTGCCGGAGCGGGACAGCGTGAGCACGTGAGCCCCTTCCACCTGCGCGGCGGCCTGCTCCGCGGCTTTGGCGTCCGCCGCCAGCGCGTCCTCAATGGCCTCGTGGGCGTTGACCTCGACCGTCTTCGGCAGTAGTTCGGGGCGGCTCGCGTGCATCACACGGTGGAGGCGGTTGGCCAGCGCCGCCATCGACGGGCGCGCCTCGAGAAGACGGTGCGCGGTGTCGACCAGGCGCGCCCGGGCATCCTCGATCGTGGACGCGTCGGACGTCGTCAGCATTCCGGCCCGGTCGCGCAGGACCTCCAGGGCCCGAATCGAGAGGTGGGCGGAGCCGTGGGTCGTGTCGTCCGTGATGCCGAGAATGGAGGGCGCTACGCGGCGGTAGGAGGTCCAGAGCCGGGGCACGGTGTCGCGCCGCAGGATCGTCGTCGGAGACACCCACTCGGCCTCCGCGGTCTCCCAGTGCGTCTGGACCGACCGGGTGTCCGTATCGACGAGGAAGGGATGGACGCGCCAGCGGGTGTCCCGGTCTTCGTCGGTGACCGTGAACGGGGAGCCCTCTCGGATCAGTGTCACGTCCTGCTCGTGGAGACCGGTCTCTTCCTCGATCTCCTGAAGGGCGGCGGCGCGTGGATCCTCGTCGTCCACATGCCCGGCAACGGCGCCCCACTGGCCGGGATAGGAGCCGACCTCCTCGCTGCGGCGGAAGAGAAGCACCTCGCCCCGATTACGAAGAAACACGGTGACGACGGGCGTTGGATCGGGCTCAGACATAGGGAGGTGCTCTGAAATCTGCGAGTGCACTGCTACGGACCCGCCCTGCCGTAGGACCGACTCGCACGCGCCCGATTCCCGACCGATTCACTGTTCGGGACGAGAGTTGAAATTTTCGTGCTCGCTTTCTACTATTTAAGTAGTAAAAAATCAGCCACATATGTCTACCATGGTCTGGTCACGAGCTTTACGGGGAATAATCCTCCTCTGCGTTCCGGTGATCGTAGGGTGCACGGCGTCGGCGCCGGTCGATCCGGATGGTGGCTCGGGCCCGGCGACCTCCACGGCGCCCGACTCGGTGGAGCGCACCGTTGCCGAGCGAGAGAATCGGCCGAGTTCGATGCGGGACGACGCCGTGATGGAGGCCTTGCGGGCGGTTTACGTCGACGGCGCGTACGAAGAAGTGGTTCGTCGGGCCCGTCAGCGACGTCGGGGTTCGCCCGACTCGTCCGACGTGATCCAACTGAACACCCTACTGGGCCGGGCCGAGCAGGCCCGAGGGAACCACGCGTCTGCCATCGAGGCCTTGCAGGCGGCCCGGACGGCGGCCGCCGAAACCAATCGCTCGGTGGAGGCCATTAATCGGGCTCTCGGGGACAGCTACGCCGCGCTCGCTCGGTGGTCGGAGGCAGCGGCGGCGTTGCGTCGCGTGCTCGACGCCAAGCCCGACGATCGGGCGGCCCGGCAGGCCCTCGCCGAGGTGTACCGACGATCTCGAAACTGGGGCAAGGCGCGCGAGCGATACGCTCGGCTCCTCCGGGCGGACTCGTCCAACGGCCGGTGGTGGGCCCGTCTCGCGCAGTGTGACCTCGAGCGCAACGAGACAGAGCAGGCCCTGCGCCACTTCTCCAGGGCCCATCGGTTCCGTCCGCAGTCCGCCGACGTGGCCCTTCCCCTCAGCCGCCTCTATCGGGCCCGCAACCGTTCGGACGCGGCTCGGCGAGTTGTCGACACGACCCTTTCTCACCAGCCCGGCGACCCGCGGCTGTGGCGCCGCCGGGCCGACCTCGCGTTCGAGGCGGACGACCTCGACACGGCGCGT
>PXSX01000352.1 GCA_003022655.1 Bacteroidetes bacterium QH_1_64_81
GTGGGACGAGGCAAAGGACTGGTGGCCGGCCGGATGCCAGTCCTGCGTCTGCAGGACGTGCTCAAAGCCCTCGGCCAGCTCGTTCACGGTCGGTACGATAGCGTCCCCCTCCGGCACCGCCAGGGCGCCGCCGGGGCAAAAGTCGTTCTGAAGGTCGACGATCAGCAGTGCGCGCATGGTAGGGTGGAAAAGTCGATTGGGAAGAGCCCGCGAAAGCGAATCCCTCGGGGTGCCCGGCTCCGAGTCTGTGTACAATCAAATCCCAACGGAGGGGCATTGTTGCCGGGGCTCGGGGATCACGCAGGGCTATCGCATTAAAATTCGGGAACTGGCCTCCATCGCCTCTCAGGGCTGTATTGTTCGAGGAAGCCCGGTCTGGTCAAGCATCATTCGAGAACAGAAACGGCCCCGAGAAGCGCTCAGTGGGGGTGAAAAATTAAATGCGATTGCCCTGCCGATTGGCGTGAAGCCCGCCGCTTTCGAGCCTTTGAGCTGAAGCAAGACGGCTGGAAACAGACCGACATTGCCGAGGCCCTCGGCGTGAGCGAAGGCGCCGTCAGTCAGTGGATGAAAAAGGCCCGCGAAGGGGGCAAGGAGGCGCTCAAGACCGAACCGAGGCCGGGCCGCCCGCCAAAACTTTCCGAAGAGGAGCGGACCGAGAAGCTCCCCTCTCTTTTGGAGAAAGGGCCCGAGTACTTCGGGTTTCGGGGAGAGGTTTGGACCCGAAAACGCGTTCGGAAGATCATCAAAGAGGAATTTGGCGTCGAGTACGAGGTCTCGCAGGTCGGTCGCATCTTGGGTCGGATCGGCTGGAGTCGCCAAAAACCCGACCACCGCTCCGACAAACGCGATGAGGAAGCCATCGAAGAGTGGAAAAACCAGGAATGGCCGCGAATTAAAAAAAGCCGAGACTGACGATCGAACCGTGATGTTCGTCGACGAGGCCGGTTTTTATCAGCTTCCCGCCGCGGTTCGGACCTGGGCTCCCCGTGGGGAAACGCCAGTGCTTCGGGCTCCGCTCAACTACGACAACCTCTCGGCCATCAGTGGCATCACCCAGGCAGGCAAGCTTTACATGCACGTATTTGAGCAGTCGATCAGTGGAGGAGAAGTCGTGAGGTTTCTCCGTCACGTTCTTCGGGAGGTATCGGGAAAGCTGACGATCGTCTGGGATGGGCTTCCGGCCCACCGGGGACAAACGGTCAAGGAGTTTCTTGCCGAGGGAGCTTCCCGGCGCCTCCATCTGGAGCGACTTCCGGGCTACGCCCCGGATTTGAACCCGGACGAAGGGGTTTGGAACTGGCTCAAGAACGTAGAGATGAAGAACCTCTGTTGCCGAGGCCTCGACCAGCTCAAAACCGAACTTCGCCGGGCCAAAGAGCGGCTGCGGCACAAAACCCAGATCATCAAGAGCTTTTTCCGAGAGGTCGGGTTAGTTTAGGTATTTGTTCACACATCGGTAAGAACCTGTTTTGCGAGCGGACACGTAGCCGAGACACAATGGGCGAAGGGCCATGGAGTGCCCAAATGAACCTTACACTCGAAAGCGTTCGGCGCCAGGCGAGTGCAGAAGCTCCATGGCACGAGATCCACGAAGTCGAAGCGCTGGGGGCACAGTGCTGGAAGCGAAGCGACCGAATACTCCCGGGGTGCGACCGAGCACCCTCCGGCATGGCTGTAGAACGTCTCGCCAAACAGGTTCCGAGAGGTTCAACTTCCTGCTTTTTTCAGAGATCCCCAGATGTGCTTGATCGACAAAGATCTTACGGACGGCCCCAAGAGGGCATCGCTCTTCTATAGCATCGTGCAGACCAAATTCCCCACGAAAATGCCGACCTCAATGACGCAGCCTTGCCCCGCATTCAGGCGCCGGCCGTCTCGGCCAAAAAGTTGACCACCACCTCGGCCAGCGCGTCGGGGGCGTCGGCGTGGACCCAGTGCCCCGCCTCGTCGATGGTGACGAGGGTGGCGTTGGGGAAGCGTCGGCGGATCCCCTCGAGATCGTCGTCGGCGACGTAGTCGGACGCGCCCCCTCGCACGAAGAGCGCGGGGCCCTCAAACGTCGCGTCCGTCGGGAGAGCCGCCGTGATGTCGTCGTAGTGCGCCTGAATGGCGGCCACGTTCATCCGCCAGGTGTAGGTCTTGCCGTCATAGTCGAGATTTTTGAGCAGAAACTGGCGGATGGCCCACGAGGACACGTCTTCGGCCAGCGCAGCGTCGATGGCGTCCCGGTCCTCGTACGCTTCCGGGTCGATCTGAGCGAGGGCTTCCAGCAGATGGGTGTGGTGAGGCGGGTACGCCTTCGGGGCCATGTCGACGACGATG
>PXSX01000353.1:0-2315 GCA_003022655.1 Bacteroidetes bacterium QH_1_64_81
CATCACCGAACTTGAGGACGCGCGCTACCTGGCCGGCGCGGGAGCCGACTATCTGGGCTTTATTCAGCACGACGAGAGCCCGCGCTACGCCCCCCCGTCCCTGGCCAGCGACATCCTCCAGTGGGTCCACGGGCCCGTTCCGGTCGGCGTCTTCGTAAACGATGGAGCAGCGGAGATCAACGAGGCCGTTGAGGAGGCCGGATTCGGAATGGCTCAACTCCACGGACAGGAGCCGCCGTACGTGGTCGACGAAGTCGACTGCCCCGTCATCAAGGCCATCCACGTGCGGAACGACGCTTCCCCGGAGCAGCTCCGCGTGCTCTTCGAAAGATACGAGGACAGTGCCGAGTACTTTCTGCTCGATACGCACGACTCCAGCGTGTGGGGCGGCACCGGAGAATCCTTCAACTGGCGCCTCGCCCGCGAATTCTCCAGCGAGTACCCGCTCTTTTTGGCCGGCGGCCTCGACGCCGAGAACGTCGGACGAGCGATCGACACAATGCGTCCCTTTGCCATTGACCTGTCGAGCAGTCTCGAGTCCGCCCCGGGCCAGAAGAGTTTTGAGAAGATCGATACGTTTATGGATGCCTTCCAGGCCGCGCGACAGGACCTGGAAGACGCCTGAATGGTACCTCCTATTCCGTATTGCGTAGAGAAAGGCAGCTGTGCCGTCCTGATTTAGGTTGACAGCCCCACGCAACACGAAATACGCAACACGAAAGTACGTAATACGCACCGCACACCGCTCCGCCACGCCCGCCTTGTCCAATGCCCGACTCCACCGTCGATCTCCGCCCGGACACCCTTCCGGACACCAACGGTCACTTCGGCTCCTACGGGGGCGCCTTCGTCCCGGAAATCCTCACCCCGGTGCTCGAGGAGCTGAAGGCGGCCTACGCTACGTACAAGGACGATCCGGATTTTCAGGAGGAGCTCCGCACCCTTCTCCGCGAGTATGCAGGTCGGCCCACCCCCCTCACGTATTGCGATCGTCTGACGGAGGAAATTGGGGGCGCGCGCATCTACGCTAAGCGCGAGGACCTCTGCCACACGGGGGCCCACAAGATCAACAACACCCTCGGCCAGATTCTTCTTGCCACGCGGATGGGCAAGGAGCGCATCATTGCCGAGACCGGGGCCGGCCAGCACGGCGTGGCCACGGCCACGGTGTGCGCCAAGTTCGGCGTCGACTGCGTGATCTACATGGGTGCCGAGGACATGGAGCGGCAGCGCCTCAACGTGGAGCGGATGGAGCTGCTAGGGGCAGAGGTGCGGGCTGCCACCAGCGGGAGTCAAACCCTCAAAGAAGCGACCAACGAGGCCATCCGCGACTGGGTGTCGAACCCGGACGATACGTTCTACATTATCGGTTCGGTCGTGGGGCCGCACCCGTACCCGATGATGGTGCGCAACTTTCATCGCATCATCGGGACCGAGACGCGGGCCCAGCTGCGCGAGGACACAGGGCGGGAGGCGCCCGACGCCATCGCTGCGTGCGTGGGAGGCGGATCGAACGCGATTGGGATCTTCCACCCGTTCCTCGATGACCGGGAGGTGCAACTCCACGGCACGGAGGCGGCAGGGGGCGGCCTCGACGGCGACCACGCTGCGACCCTGGCGGAAGGCAGTCCCGGCGTCCTGCACGGTGCGATGAGCTACCTGCTTCAGGACGACGCTGGTCAGGTGAGTCTTGCCCACTCCCTTTCGGCCGGCCTCGACTACCCGGGCGTGGGCCCCGAGCATGCGCACCTGCGCGACCAGGGCCGCGTCTCGTATCACCCGGTGACCGACGAGGAGGCGCTGGAGGGCGTGCAACGGCTCTCGCGCACAGAGGGGATCATTCCGGCCCTCGAGACGGCCCACGCCGTAGCCCTTCTTCCCGAGTTGGCGCAGTCCCTGGCGGAGCAGCGCGGGCAGGACGCGGTGCTCGTCTTCAACTGCTCCGGCCGCGGGGACAAGGACATGGACACCATCGCCGAGCATCTGTGACTGTATGCCCGGACGTGTGGAGGGCTGGACGTGTGGAAGCATACCCGGTGAGTGACCACACGTCCGCCACACATCCACACATCCGTTCCTTCAACCGTCTACACTCGACAATGTCACGCCTCGACGCCACGTTTGAACGCCTTCAGGCCCGCGACGAGAAGGCCATGGGGCTCTTTCTCACCGACGGATTTCCCACTCCGGACGCCACGATTCCGATCCTGAAGGCCCTTGATCGGGGTGGGGTCGACTTTATCGAGCTGGGCATGCCCTTCAGCGATCCCCTGGCCGAGGGTCGTCCCATTCAGGAGGCCAGTGCGCAGGCCCTG
>PXSX01000353.1:2365-3920 GCA_003022655.1 Bacteroidetes bacterium QH_1_64_81
GCCCCCAATACCGACGACGATCGCATTGGGGCCGTCGATGAGCGAGCCACCGGGTTCGTCTACGCCGTCAGCGTCACGGGGCTCACCGGCAGCGACCTGGACGCGGCCCCGACTGTAGACGAGTACCTGCAGCGCACCAGCGAACTCGTCACACAGAACCCCCTCCTCGTGGGCTTCGGCATCAAGACGCACGAGGATGCGATGCACCTGAGCCGACACACCGACGGGTTCATCGTCGGCTCGGCCCTCATCAATCGCGCGTCGACCCTCTGGGACGACCCTCACAAGTCGGATGCCGAGCGGCTCGACGCCGTCGAAGCATTTGCGCGCCATCTGAAGCACGGGGAGCCCGCCGAGACGCCGTCCCCCGAGCCACTGGAATCTGCGTGACGCACGGTACATGAGAGTCACGACCGTGTGGCCCCGCCCCCCCTGCGGGAGCAATCAGAACGTTCAGACGTGACTGTGTGTACTGGTGGCAGTGGATGTGCCGAGGTGCACCGCTAGATTTCTGGTCTCTCTCCCAGGGGACCAGCCCAGTCGGGTACTGACAGAACAGCCCGGCAGTCTAGCACGCGTCATTCTGTTGATCTTCCGGTTGCTCGTGCGCTCATGAGATTTTCCTCCGTCTTCCCCCGAGGGACACGTCTCGGATGTCTGTGTCTGAGTCTCGCTCTTGTGTTCGGTCTCGTGGGGTGTGAGGGAGACTTTCGGCCCAAGGCCGATGGCCCTGAAGGCGAGATCACGGTCGTGATGGACAGTTCGTACTGGACGGGGGAGGCAGGTGAGGCGCTCCGTGAAAATGTCGCCCCGTGGGTCGAGACGCTTCCCGTCTCGGAACGCTACTTCCAGTTGCGTCATCTGGAGCTCTCCGATGAGCAGACGTTCGAGCGCGTGAAGGACCTCAAGAATGTCGTCATCGCCTCGCCCCTCAGCGACTCGACCAACGAAACCTCTTTTCTGCGCCAGCGCCTCTCCGACAAGGCGGAACAGGCCGTCCTCGACGGGCAGACCGCCGTGATCTCGAAGCCCAACCTGTGGCGCCGGAGCCAGCGCATTTACTACGTCCCGGCCGCTACGCCCGAGGCACTCGCCCAAACGTTTCGGATTCAGGGCGAGGAGGTCCAACAGACCTTCAAGGAGGTGACGCTTCAACGAATGAAGCAGAATATGTACGAGGAGGACCGGCGTTCTGCAATCGAAGACACCCTGACGAACCGGCATGGATTCGCCGTCAACGTCCAGCAGGGCTTTCAGATCGCCGTCGATACGACGATCGCGTCGGAGGGCTTCGTCTGGCTGCGCCGGATCCTGGCCAAAACCCGCCGGGAATTTTTTGTCTACTACGCGGAGGACATCGACCCGGACCAGATCACTCCAGAGTGGATCTTCGCCAAGCGCGACTCCCTCACGCAGCGACACCTCCGGGGCAACGTGCAGGGCTTCGTGCAGATCGATTACCGACGCTCTTTGGAAACGGAGCAGCTGACGTTCCTCGATCGATACGGGTACGAGGCCCGAGGCCTCTGGTACATAGTGACCCCGGTCGACGGAG
>PXSX01000354.1 GCA_003022655.1 Bacteroidetes bacterium QH_1_64_81
TCGTCTGAGGAGGACCGAGCCGCGACCGTGTCCCGCACACCGGAGCCAGGGAGACGTATGGTTTTTGTGGAAACATCGACGGAGGATGAACCTGCGTCCGCCGGCCTCGTTAGCGTTGTCGTCTTTTTGCTTCCGTCGCACTCTTCTTCCCACGACCTCGCGCCTCCAGTTTCATGGCGGACCTAGTAGTCGTCGGCGATCGTGTTCTCATTGAACCGCAGACCGGTGAGGATAAAACGGAGACGGGCCTCGTGCTTCCCGCTTCCGTTTCGCAACAAGGCGAGGTGCTGAGCGGACGGGTCGTCAAAACCGGGCCCGGATACCTCACGCAGAATCCGGAGTACAGCGAGAGTGAAACCTGGAAGGAGTCGGGGACGCCCGTCCGGTACCTGCCGCTCCAGGCCGAGCCGGGGGACTTTGCTTTTTTCATGGGCAACGAGGCCATCGACCTGCGCTACGAGGAGACGAGCTACATGATCGTTCAGCACAACGCCATCTTGGCCCTCGTGCGCGGCAACGATACCCCCGGCGAGGAACCCTCGGACACGACAATCGACGACCTGGAAGACCTCTGGGACAACGAGTAGTCGGGCTGAGCACACGGGTCCCGCACGACGGAGAGCTTCTCGGCTGTTCACGGGCGTCGTGCCCACCATGAACGATCGTCGTCGACGGGGTCCGGCACCGGAGCATGGGTCTCGGTTTGCTGTCCGTTGCCGCGCGCATCCGGGACGGGCGGGCCGCCGGCCCGGTCTGGCAGGGGGTCGAGGCGGAGCAGGTAGCGCAGGTAGCGCCCGATGGTCACCTCGGGCATCTCGTCGAGCCGCTCCTCGATGCGTTCCCGCTCAGTCCGCTGCGTCTGGATCTTCTCGCGGGTCCGTGCCAGCTGGGCGTCGATGTCCTCAACCCGGTGCTGGACGTATCGCTGAAGGCGTCGCTCCTGGGCCGGGGAGAGGGAGTCGGGCACCGCATCGGCGTACTTTTCCTCCAAGGCCGCCCGCCACATCTTGAGCCGCGCCCGGGCCCGGTCGCTGATGCGGCGGAGGGACTCGATGGCCTCCGGCGTCACTTCGGACGCCGTCCGAATGTTGGCGACTTTGAGTTGCACGACGTGCTTGTGGGTGAGGCCCTCCACCTCCCGCACCTCCCCCACAAAGTGATGCTTGAGGTGGTCGTGCAACGCCTCCTCCTGGATCTCCCGCAGTCGCTCCTCGCGCCGTTCGGCCATGGAGGTCCGGAGGCTCTCGCGTTTCTCCTGGAGGCTCTCGACCTCTCGCTCCAGCTCCCGGATCGTGGAGGCAAAGCGCTCGGCCTCCTGCTGGAGGCGGCGCCGGCGCCGGACGAGGGACAGGCGTCGGTACCGCGCCCCGGCCCACCCAGCGCCCAGCCCCCCACCGCCGAGGAGGAGGCCGACGGCGGCGATCGTCCATCCCGCGGCCGCCACGGCCCCGGCTACGCCCACGACTCCGGTGGCGGCGGGAAGGAACGCCCGAGCAAATCCGCTTCGCGTCACCGCGTCGCGGCCCTGCCGCGTTCGCGACCGAGAGACAGACTGCTGACTCGGCTCCAGCCGTCCCTCCCGGACCGCAGCGAGCGGGGGCACGTCCGCGGGCTCCACGTAGCAGGCCGTCCAGAGCGCGTCTGTCAGATCACGCAGCGGCTCGGTCTCCGCAAGCGCGTCGAACAGCGGCGACTCTTCGGGGGCGTAGAAATCGGTGTCGCGGAAGAGCAGGTTCTCCCCGGCGTCGTATTCAGCCCACAGCTTGGGGCGGACGGCGCAGGCCCGCAGCGCCGTGTAGATGACGAGGCCCGCGAACCGGTCGAGGGTGGGGCCGAAGTCGGCGTCGGTGCGGTCGGGGTGCTGGTAGTTGCGATGGCCCACCTCCGCACTCTCCCGGCCCTCCAGCGCAGGCACGTACATGGTATCGTAGTCTACGAGCCGGAGTCGGAGCGCCTCGCCGGCCGTCTCGACCAGGACGTTGCCGTGCTGCAGGTCCCCGTGGGCAAGGTCCATCGCCTCCAGGTCCGCCATCAGGTCGGCCCACGCCTCAGCGAGGCGATCGAGAACCTCGGACTGGTCGAGGTGGGCTTCCACGAACCGGTTGAGCGTCATCCCCTCCGCCCATTCCATCTTGAGGAGCGGGTACGGGTCTCCCGCCACCGTGATGCCCTCCGGCTGATACCCAAACTCGACGAACGCGTCGTGGTCGACCGTGTCGAGCGCGTCGGCGACGGCCTCGTAGCGGGCCTGCTGCGCGGGCTCGGCCGTCAGGAAGCACTTCACTGCGTACCGCGTGCCCGTCTCGGTCGTCAT
>PXSX01000355.1 GCA_003022655.1 Bacteroidetes bacterium QH_1_64_81
CTTCTACTACATCCTGCTCGACGCGCTCGGGGAGCAGCGGGCCTTCGTGCAGGCCACCTTCGACACCCGGGTCCGCTCCCGGTCGTCGTTCCGGGCCGAGGTGCGGGGCACGCTCCGCGACCTCCTGACGGACGAGGACGTGGTGCCAAACGTGAATCAGCTCGTGACAGGACTGTGGCCGGTGCACGAGGTGCTGACCGAGGTGACGTTTGCCGTCGTCCGCCACTGGATCCGCGACGAGACGGACGACCAGGAAGCCACCACGGCCCTGGTCGACAAGCTCGTTGCGTTTGCGTCCGAACTGGTGACCTTTCAGGGCGTAACCCGCGGCGTGGATCTTGCCTGGCACATCGTGCAGCACGACTCGCTGGGCCTGGGGCGGCTGCCGATCGTGGGACGGTTCTTCTCAGGGAGATAGTGCGCCTCCAAACCCTCGTCGCCTCCTGTTAGATGGCTCGTATTGCGTATTTCGTATTCCGTAACTGCTGACGAGGAGGATCCTGGGGCCGTATACGCAACACGCAATACTTCATTTACCACGGACCTCGCCACAGTATGAGCACCGACGACACTTCCGAAGACTTTCCCGCGTCCAAGCTCGAACGGAGCGGTCTCTTCGCCAAAACCGGGCTGAAGGTGGGGAAAAACTATGCGCAGTACCTGATGGACCGGGCCACCGGTGCAGACGATCCAGAGGCGCGGAAGCGAGAGCTCAACACGCAGAATGCCCGCGACCTCTTCAAGGAGTTTACGCGGCTCCGGGGGACGGCGCTCAAGCTGGCCCAGTCGATGAGCCTGGACACCGGGCTGCTGCCGGACGAGTTCATGGAGGTGATGGCGGAGGCGCAGTACAGCGTGCCGCCGATGAACAGGGCGCTGGTGCGCAAGCGCATCCGGGACGGACTGGGACGGTTTCCGGAGCTGCTCTTCGATGAATTCGAGCCCGAGGCCATGGCCGCTGCGTCGCTCGGGCAGGTGCACCGGGCGCGGCTCGACGACGGGCGTAAGGTGGCGGTGAAGGTGCAGTACCCCAATGTCCAGGAGACCATCGAGTCGGACCTCGCCGTGGCCCGAACCCTGTTCGAGCGTCTGATTCAGGGCGAGGACCTCGATGACCATTTCGAGGAGGTGAAGGCCCGCCTTCAGGAGGAGACGGACTACCTCCACGAAGCTGAGAACATCGACCACTTCGCCGCCGAGTACGACAGCGACACACTCGTCATTCCCCGTCCGGTCCATGAGCTGACGTCCGAGACGGTCCTCACTATGACGTACGTAGAGGGGGAGCACCTCGATACATTCCTGAACGCCGAGCCTGATCAGGAGAGGTGCGATCATTTCGGGCAACTGCTCTGGGACTTTCTCCACGGGCAGGTGGCGAGCAACGCCCGCACGCTCCACGCCGACACGCATCCCGGCAACTTCCTCTTCCGCACCGACGGGCGGCTGGGCGTCATCGACTTCGGCTGCGTGAAGACGTTTCCCCAGCAGTTCCGCGATGACATGCTGCGCCTCTACCGCGCCCGCATGGTGGACGACGAAGACGAGATCGAGCGCCTGCTGTACACTCTCGGCATTTTGCGGGAAGACCTTCCCGAGGACACACAGGACAAACTGCGGCGCTTCTTCGACCGCTACGGCTCGCTCATCGTGGAGCCGTATCGGCAGTCGTCGTTTGACTTTAGCAACCCGGACTTCCAGGCGCGATTGCAGGCGTCGTTCAAAGCCGCCTCCGAGCTGCGCGCCGCCACGGGCTCGCCGCATTTCATCTTTCTCAACAAAGCTCTGGTGGGTGTTCTCAACCTGCTGACTCAACTCGGTGCCCGCGTGGACACCACGGAGAGTGTGTCGCTTCTGAACGAGGCGCTGGCGGATCTGGGCTGTGATCCAGTCGGCTACTGAGCATCCTGCCATCACCCATGCTCGGTTGATCCCTCTTGCAGCACGGACAGTGGACCGCGGTCGGCCGTCCCCCGCCGTTTTACCGGAAATGATACCGCCCCCCCGAAAAGATCAGGGAGACTCGTCGTAAGGGGAAGCGGCACTTTTCCGAACAGCTTCTTCCGCCGCCATGTTCGACGACCGATCCGACGCGCTCCACAAGGCCGCCTTTCTGGGGCCGAGGCGAACGACCTTCGGGGGCCTGCCACCGGGAGGAGGAGCCCCTGACAGCCAGGAACGCATGGAACTTTTTTTGCCATTCTCCATACTTGAGTGGCAATAGCCGTGGACGCCCGCTCAAATGGAACCCCGACGCCATGGAAGTAACTGTTGATGATTACGGCCGCATCGTCATCCCGAAGTCGATTCTACTCTCCGCCCGAAGGGACAAGAACCCCCGTTGCGGCGCGAGGGCGATCTTCTCGTGCACACGGGTCGTCTCACAGACGAGGACTTCGATGTCGTAGACCAACTCCGCAAACAACATGATGAGCGGGCCCGGAATCATGCACGTGCACCTGAATAGACACACGCCTGCACTACAGGACTGAATCTGAAGCCCATGAAGGTTCTCCTGGATACGTCTGTGCTCGTTCCGGCCCTGGTTCCCGCCCTTCCTCAACATCAGAAGGCCGTCCCGCACTTGAAGGCCGCCGTACGGGGCAACATGTCCCTATTTTTGAGCGCGCATGCTCTGGCCGAGTGCTATTCGTCGCTCACTGCTCTTCCACTCAGTCCGCAGGTTACACCCGGGCAAGCGCGTCGTCTCGTTCAGGAAAACGTGGCGGACCACACAGAGGAGGTCGTCGCACTCGACGCTGCGGACTACCTCGATGCCCTCCAGCGCATGTCCGATCTCGGGCTTCGGAGCGGCGCCATTTATGATGCCCTTCACGTCCACTGTGCTGAGGCCGCGTCGGTGAGTGAGCTCCGAACCCTCAACGGGCGAGATTTTCGGCGGATGCCCCCGGCCGATCCGACTGAGCTCGTGGTCCTGTAGCGACAAACTCTACGGGTCTCTTCGTCCTCTGTCAGGCACATCCTCTCGCGTCACTGCGGGCCTTACCGCGTCAGCCGTTCAATGACGCCTCGGTGCTGCGGAAACGTCTCCGTGAGCGCCTCCTGCTCGGCCAGCTCGAAGTCCTCGAATTCGAAGGCGGGCGCGGTCGTGCAGCCCGCGAGGCCGTAGCCCGCGTCCGCCTCCACCGTGGCCCCGAACCACGT
>PXSX01000356.1:0-3829 GCA_003022655.1 Bacteroidetes bacterium QH_1_64_81
CCCGGCCTCCCGCCAGAAGGGTCGGTCGTAGGTGACGGCTGCCTTGCCGGTATGGCTCATCCAGGTGGGCATGGTGCGCATCGCATCGAGCACGTCCGACGGGGGCGGCGGGGCGAAGCGGATCGTATAGACCGCAAGCCGAGGCGGCACGGCCAGCACGATAGCCCCGACGGTCGTCCTATGATCCCCCTCCGGCGTCTCCGCCGTCGCCTGCACGCCCGCCTCGGTGGGGCGCAGGGCCGTCAGGCGGTGCTCGAAATGAATCCCCTCGTTCGGGAGCGATGCGGCGAGGTGCTCATGCAGCGCCTGCGCGCCGCCTGCGAAGCGCCAGGAGGGCGGAGGCGTCTCGGGCCACTCGAATCGCTCCACCGGCGCATCGGCAGCCGTCTCGCGCACGGCGATGCCCGGCTCGTGCTGCCGGATGCGGTCCACGCCGAGGCGCGCGGCCAAATCCTTCACGCGACGGTGTTCCGCCCAATGCCACGCCGCGCCCAGGTCGAGCCGCACGGCGTCCGGCCCCACAGGAACGCTCCAACACCGCCCGCCCACCCGATCGCGGGCCTCCCAGATGCGGACCGGTACGCCTGCTGCGTGCAACTCGGTCGCCGCAACGAGGCCGGCGAGGCCCGCCCCCACGACGAGAACCGTGGGGGATTCAGGCGTGCTCAGCATCCGTCGTCCTCTCCGATGACTGGAAGTACGCATCTATGCTGTATCGCCCCGGCCCCGTCAGCAACAGCGCCACGAACACCGTCGCCATCTCCGTGGCGTGCCAGGGCCCCTCGCCCGCCGCGACGTGACTCGAAAACGCGACGGCCATCACCACGAGGAAAAGGCCGAGGACAGGACGGAAGAGCAGACCGAGCATCAAACACATGCCTCCGACGAACTCCGTAGCGGCCGCCATGAAGCCCCAGAACGTGGGCCAGACCGTGATGCCGAAGAGGGCCATGTTTTGCCCAAGGTCGGCCCACGTGCCCGGCCCGCCCGACATCTTGTCCCATCCGTACACAAAGACGAACGAGGCGCCGATGCCGACCCGGAGCACGAGCAGCGCGAGGTCGACCGAGCTCCATCGAGACGTATCCATGGCGGTTTCCGAATTATCGACACGCGAACGATCTGGGCAGACCCGAAGACACCTTTGTCCGGGTACGATTACCCTGCTATTTCGTCGACGCTGTACTTTCCGGGCCCGATGAGAATGAGGCTCAGGAAGACGAAGGCGTACAGGAGTGCCATCTCCGGCCCGCCGTCGATTGCACCCGTGATGTGGGCCGTGGCGGCCACTGCCATGTTGATGACGAGGAGAAGGGCCGCCGGGCGGGTCAGCAGTCCCAGCACAACGAGGAGGGCGCAGGCGAACTCGGCGAAGGCCGCCATGAACCCCCAGAAGGTCGGGGCGAAGCCAAGCCCGAAGATCTCCATGGTGCCCCCCAGGCCGGCCCACTGCTCAGGACCGCCAGCGATCTTGCCCCAGCCGTGGCCGAGGGCCATGTACAGCCCAAACGTCACGCGAAGGAGAAGCAGTCCCAGGTCGCGAAATTTGTTAAGGTGCGTCCAAATCATGAGTCGTTGGGGATTCTAAAGAGGATGGATGAATCCGCTGCAAGTATAGAAAACGTTCGGCGGCTTATCGAAGGGGCTGAGAAGACCGAAGGGGCGCGTCCGGCTCGCGGCGAGAAGAGCTCGGTCTCAGGGCGACGGCGAGCTACTCAATCGTCCACGTGTCGCCGGAGCGAAGGAGCCCATCGAGGTCGCCGGGGCCCTTTTTCGTCGTCACGTCGGCGATCTGCTGGTGGACCTGGTCCGCGTAGGTGGGCCGTTCCGTGCGGTGGAGGACGCCGAACGGGCGGGGCAGCTGTGTGCCCGTCTCGTCCAGTCGGGGAATCGCCTCGTCGTCTGCATCCTGCCACGACATACGCCCGAGGATGGTAGCCAGCTCTGGGGAGGTCTCGTCGTGCACGAGGCAGTCGTCGATCGACCACTCGCCGCCTTCCAGGTCAATCACTTCGGGCTGAAGGGTATCGAGCCGAATGCCCTTCCGGCCCTCGTCGAACGTCATCGGTTCGCCGTGCTCCAGGAAGAGGGCGCGCTGGTCCTTCGTCTGCCGCTCGGTAAATTCGAAGAAGGCCCCATCGTTGAAGATGTTGCAGTTCTGGTAGATCTCCAGGAAGCCGGTGCCGTCGTGCTCGTGGGCCGCGTGCATCATGGATTTCATGTGCTGCGGGTCGCGATCCATGGTGCGCGCCACGAACGAGGCGTCGGCGCCGAGGGCGACAGAGACAGGGTTGAAGGGACGGTGTCGGAGGTGGGGCTGTACTGGCCCTTCGTGAGGCCATAGATCTCGTTATTGAAGAGGAGGATCTGCGTGTCGAGGTTGCGGCGCAGGACGTGGATCAGGTGATTCCCACCGATGGAGAGCGCGTCGCCGTCGCCCGTGACGACCCACACGTCCAACTCCGGATTGCTCGTCTTGAGGCCCGTGGCGAGGGCCGGGGCGCGCCCGTGAATGCCATGGATGCCGTACGTGTCCATGTAGTACGGAAACCGCCCTGCACACCCGATGCCGCTCACGAACACGATGTTTTCCTTGTCCACACCCAGGTCCGGCAGCAGGCGCTGCACGGTAGACAGAACGGCGTAGTCGCCGCAGCCGGGGCACCATCGCACCTCCTGGTCGGACTGAAAGTCCTCGCGGGAGAGCGCCTCGCCTCCCCCGTCGCCGCCGTAGCCGGGCGGCAGTGTGGGACCGCCGCCCGATCCGTCCTCGTCGCTACTGGAGGAGGGAGGACCCGCCGGTGTCTTCGCACCCGGCGGCCCTGCGAGCTTCGTGGTCCCGGGTTCGTCCGATTCTCCGGGCGCACTCTCTTCACCGTCAGCACTCTCTTCTCCATCATCGGCGAGGCCAGGGGGGAGGTCGGGCTTCTTCGTGCCGTCGGGCGTCTGGCCGTTCTGGCCGGGGTCGGGGGTGTCGTTGTTCATCAATTCGTACGGGAAAGTAAACCAACGTAAGCTTTGCTCCTCCAATGTCACCGTATTTCGTATTGCGTATTTCGTATCTCCTCCTTCAGCAGTTGCGCAATATGGAATACGCAATACGCCGAACGGAAAAGGGCAGGCGAGCCTCGGTCTGGCAGGCGGTCACACGGGAGCCGGTTCCCCAAGAAGGGCCTCAATCTCCTCCACAATCTCCTCCGCCCGAAAAGGCCGCCCCTGAATCTTGTTGAGGGGCGTGAAGTCGCGGCTCGGGTACTGGTCGCGCAGGACGCGGACGAGCTGGCCGTTGTTGAGCTCGGGGACGAGCACGTGGTCGTAGCGGTCAAGCACGTTGCCGAGGTCAGACGGGAGGGGCCACACGTGGCGGAGCACGACGCTGCCGACGCGGAGCCCCTTCTCACTGGCCCGCTCGGTGGCTTCTTCGATCGCTCCTTTCGTCGAGCCCCACCCCAGCACGAGCAGGTCGCCGTCGGGAGGGCCGTGCACGTGGGTCGGCGGAACGTCCTGTGTGACGTTCTGCACCTTTTGCGCCCGCAGCTCCACCATCTTCTGGTGGTTCTCGGCGTCGTAGGACACGTTGCCCGTCTGGTGCTCCTTCTCCAGTCCTCCGAGGCGGTGCTCCAGGCCGGGTGTGCCGGGGCGGGCCCAGGCGCGGGCCAAGGTCTCCGGGTCGCGCACGTACGGCAGAAACTGATCGTTGCCGTCCTGGTCCTCGTGGACTGTGCGCTCAGTCGTCTCCGTCTCGACGTCCACGTCAAATGACGGGAGCGCGTCGGTGTCCGGGATGCGCCACGCCTCCGAGCCGTTCCCAAGGTAGCCGTCGGCCAGC
>PXSX01000356.1:3896-4492 GCA_003022655.1 Bacteroidetes bacterium QH_1_64_81
CCCCCGCGCTGCATGTCAATCACCACGAGGGGTAGCTCCGTCATGACGCCGAGGCCGATGGTCTCCGTCTTGAGGGCCATGCCGGGGCCGGAGGTGGCGCACACGCCGAGGTCCCCCCCAAAGCTGGCCCCGAGGGCCGAGGTGGCGGCCGCGATCTCGTCCTCGGCCTGGAACGTGACGACGCCAAAGTTCTTGTGCTCGCTCAGTTCATGGAGGATGTCGGAGGCGGGCGTGATGGGATAGGATCCATAGAAGAGGCGGAGGTCACTCTTTACACTCGCGGCCACCAGACCCAGAGCCAGCGCCTCGGCGCCCCGCACGGCGCGGTAGGTGCCGGGTCGCATGGCCGCCTCGTCTACCTCGTACTGCACCGCGAAGGCGTCCACCGTCTCGCCGTAGTGATATCCCTTCCTGAGGACCCGTAGGTTGGCGTCGCGGATCTCGGGCTGACCGTCAAACTTCTCCTCGATCCACTTCTGCGCCGGCGCCACGGGCCGGGCGTACATCCAGAGCGCGAGTCCGAGGGCGAACATGTTCTTCGACCGGTCCACCTCTTGGCGCGACAAGTCCGTGTCGGAGAGCGCCTCACGGGTGAG
>PXSX01000357.1 GCA_003022655.1 Bacteroidetes bacterium QH_1_64_81
GAGGCGGTCGACGAGCGTCACCCGAAAGCCGCGGGCTCGCAACCGAATCGCCGACGCGAGTCCCCCGAAGCCCGCCCCCACGACAACGGCATGCGGCGCCCCCGGCCCGGCCGGACGAGGGGCGGTGCGCGTGTTCAGGGAGGCGTCGTCGCGGTGGGCAAGACGGGTAAGCCAACTCATGCAATCGGGACAGGCGGACAGTCAGAAAACGAGATATAGAAACGGCCCCGCGGCGCAGGGAGTTCGACCAGCATCGACACGGTTTGGTTACGTGTCCGATGCAGGAGAAGGAACGACGTTCGAGGTGGTGGCGCTACCCCGTCTGACCAGATAGCGGTCGGCGGGCCGCAGTCAGCCGTCATCCCGGCAAAACAACTGCACTCAGCCCTGTATCGGTCGTCGGCTACGCCGCCGTCTCCTCAGCGTCGCGAAGGGCCTCCTTGAGCGCCCCCCGCAGCTTCTCCTCACTGAAGGGCTTGGCGAGAAACGTCTGCGCCCCGGCATCGAGGGCCTCGTCGGTGCGCCCGTCGGCCACGCCGCTGGCCGCTACGATGGGAAGGTTGGGGTGTTGCTCGCGCAGGGTGCGGATGAGTTCGAGTCCGCTCATGCCCGGCATGCGGAGGTCGGTGATGACGAGATCAGGGGCGCCCTCTTCTTTGTCCACCATCCGCAGGGCCGCCGCCGCGTCGAGGGCCGTGTGCACCTCGTAGCCGGTCGACGTCAACGCCTGCTCGGCCGACTCGAGCACGAACTCCTCGTCGTCCACGACGAGCACGCGCTCCCCACTTCCGCCGGACGGGGGCCGCTCCGCGCGGTCCTGCCCGTTGGAGGTCGACGGCGCCTCCGTCGCGTCCGCGTCCCCGGCGACAGGGAGATACATCCAGAACGTCGTGCCCTCTCCCTCCTCGCTCTCCACGTCTAGGAAGCCGTCGTGGCTTTGAACGATGCTGTAGGCCGTGGACAGCCCCAATCCAGTGCCCTCGCCCTCCTCCTTCGTGGAGAAGAAGGGCTCGAAGATCTTGTCGGCCACGTCGTCGGGCATGCCGGTGCCCGTGTCTTGCACCTCGATGCAGACGTACGGCCCCGGCTCCGCGTCGATGTTGCGACGGGCCTCGCGTTCGCTAAAGTCCACGTTTCGGGCTTTGATGGACAGGGTGCCCCCCTCGGGCATCGCGTCCCGTGCATTGACGCACAGGTTCATGAGCACCTGCTGGATCTGTGTGGCGTCGCCGACGACTGGGCGCAGGTCGTCGTCCGTGTGTGTCCGCACCTCAATGGTGGCCGGAAAGGTTTCTTCCGTCATTCCCTTCACCTCGTCGACGATCGTCTCCAGCTGCAGGGCCACCCGCTCACCCTCTACGCCCCGGGCGAAGGCGAGGACCTGCTCCACCATGTCGGATCCGCGCTCAGCGCTCTTCCGGATCATCGAAAGCGTCTGGGCCACCTTCTCATCGCCGTCATCCACGCGACGCTTGAGCACCTTCACCCCCAGCGTGATGGGCACCAGCAGGTTGCCCAGGTCGTGCGCAATGCCGCCCACGAGCCGCCCGATGCTCTCCATGCGCTGGGAGCGCAGGAACTGCGACTCCAGCTGCTTCCGCTCGGTGATGTCGGTGTTGATGACGAGGACCTGCTTCGGATCGCCGGCGCTGTCGCGCACGAGCGACCAGCGACTCTCGACAATTCGCTCCTCTCCGTCTTTGGTGCGCATGCGGAGCTCGCCTGTCCACTCTCCCTCCTCCATCATCGTCTCGTGGCACTGCCGGAGTTTGTCCTCCTCGTCGGGATCATAGAGGCAGTCGCGGGCCCATTTGCCGAGGATCTCGTCCTTCGACCAGCCCGTGAGCCGCTCCGCGCTCTTGTTCCAGTACACGATCCGGCCGTCCATGTCGTGGGCCAGAATGGCGTCGCGCGCCTTGTCGAGCAACTGGGCCTGCTCGCGGATTTGCTGCTCGGCCTCTTTCCGATCGGTGATGTCCCGGTAGGTGACGGCCACTCCGTTTTCCACCTTCACAGCCATCACTTGAAACCAGGCGTCGAGGGTGTCGTAGTGGACTTTCATCTCGGCCGGCTCGCCGGTTTCCACCACGTTCCGGTAGGCCTCGAACAGGCCCTTCTCTTCCTGCTTGGGCATTGCTTCGCGCAGCCGTGCGCCGACGATGTCCTCGGCGGTACTGCCAATGAGTTTCTCGGCCTGGGGGTTGACCAGCGCACACTCGAAGTCGACGATGGCCTCATCTTCGTCGCGGACCGCCGAGAAGACCATGATGCCGTCGAGCGAGCTGCTGAGCACGCTCGACAGCAGGTCGCGGGAGGCTTGCAGGGCCTCTTCCTTGAGGCGCTCGTCCGTAATGTCGTCGAAGGAAACGAGGACGGCGTAGGGGGCTTTCTCAGTGTCCCGGAACAGCGGCTGGGCATTCACCCGGATCCAGCGCGGCGGCGCGTCGGGCGGATAGATGCCCATCACCTCGTCCTGCACCGGCTCACGCTCCACGTAGGCGCGCCAGAAGGGAAACTCGACGTTGGGAAGAGGCGTGCCGTCCTCGCGGAGCCCGTTCCAGATGTCGTCGTCGAACCGGCTGCCGATAATCTCGTCGAGCGGCCGACCCAGAATGTCCTGGGCGGTCTCGTTCCCGTCCCGGAAAACGCCCTCCTCGTCCATGAGGAGGACGCCTTCGCTGATCGTGTCGACGAGCGCGTCGAACCGGCGGTCCACCTGACGGCGCAGGCTCTTGGCCTGTCGCTCCTCGGTCCGGTCGACGACCGACAAGAGCACGCCCCGCTCCGCACTCGCCCGTGCCCCTTTCGGCTGCTCTTGTCCTTCAGGCTCTGCACGAACGTGTCGTGCCATTCGTCGTCGGGGTCGGCAAATACGTCGAAAAAAACGCGCTGATCGGTCGGGAGCGGGAGGGCCTCCTCAGGGGACGACACCTCCCCTTCTAACTCGACGCGGTCGAGGGCGATGGGCTTCCGCGCCTCGGCCCCCTCGTTTTGGAAGACCTCCAGCCATTGTCGGCTATGCGTGACGATGCGCCACTCGTCATCGAGCAGGGCGACGGGACCCGGCGTCGCCTCGACGAACTCTTTCAGCGCGCTCGGGGGCTCGACGAGGGGACCGGTCGAGCGTTCGTCAACCTCTGGAGACGAGGAGGGACGGGCCATGACGTTCGAAGGTTGAGGAGAGTAGGGGCTCTGGACCGGGCGGCAGGCCGTTCACGGAACCGGGAGACAATTCGGTGTCAGAGAATTGAAAGCGCACGATGCGTCGCCGTTTCCCCGTCGGCCCCGCGTCCCGCCTATTCCTCCGTCGTATCCTCGTCGCGGGCCGTCTCGGCGTGGGCCGTCCGGTCGGCCTCAACGTGGCGACGAATCTCGGGCACGGAGTCGCCGCCGTACTTGCGGAGGAACTCGTTGGCGACCGTGTAGGCGACGGTGGCCTCGGCGACGGTGGAGGCGGCCGGGACGCTCGTAATGTCGCTCCGCTCGTAGCGGGTGGGCTGGGGCTCACCCGTGGCGGTGTCCACGGAATCGAGCGGCTTGATGAGGGTGGGGATCGGTTTCATGTAGCCGCGCACCACGAGGGGCATGCCGGTGGACGTCCCTCCTTCGGTGCCACCGGCGTGGTTGGTGCGGCGCGGGTATGCCCGCTGGCCGTCCTCCCGCGGCTCGATGGGATCGTGCACCTGCGAGCCGGGGCGGCGGGCATTGTAGAAGCCGTCGCCCACCTCCGCGGCCTTCTGGGCCTGGATGGAGCAGATGGCCTGTACGAGCTGTCCGTCGAGCCGGCGGTCCCAGTGCACGTAGGAGCCAAGGCCCGGCGGCACACCGGTGACGACCACCTCGTAGGCCCCACCGAGCGAGTCGCGCTCCTTCTTGGTCTGGTCGATGTGCTCCACGCAGCGCTCCGTCATCTCGTCGTCGAGCATGCGGGTGGCACTCTCGTCGGCCACCTCGTAAATTGCGCTCGCCCCGCCTCCTTCGTCGATGAGTGCGTTGCGGCGATCCACCCACTCCTCCGGCTCGTCGAAGCCCACGTCGCCGATGCGCACCACGTGGCTGCCCACCTCGATGCCGAACTCGTTAAGCAGGCGTCGCGCGATTGAGCAACAGGCCACGCGCATGGCCGTCTCGCGGGCGCTGGATCGGTCGATGACCGGGCGCATGTCGTCGTGCTCGTACTTCTGCTTCCCCGCCAGGTCCGCGTGGCCCGGCCGTGGCATCGTCACCGTCTCCATGTCCTCCGGCGGGTCGCCCTCAATGGCCATCGTCTCGGGCCATCCGGCCTTGTCCTTCTCGTAGGCGCCGTTGTCGATGCGAACGGCGATGGGGCTGCCCAGCGTCTCTTCGAACCGCACTCC
>PXSX01000358.1:0-3110 GCA_003022655.1 Bacteroidetes bacterium QH_1_64_81
CTGTTTTAATTTATCTCTCGGGCTCCGAGCGGCCTTGACGGGCTGCAAATCGCCCCTTCACTCGACCGGTAGCCCCACTACAGGCCTCGTTCAGGGGGCGATTTTCGCTCCGTCAATTCTCGCTCTCGCGATCCGACCCAAAATCAAAACAGACTCTAAGACTTTAGCTGTTTGCAGTGGACGCTCGGCCGTTGGCCTTCTCCTCGGAAGGCCGAGAGTCGACAGCCCATGCGGGCGTAGCTCAACTGGGAGAGCAGCGGACTCCAAATCCGCCGGTTGGGGGTTCGAGTCCTCCCGTCCGTGCCGCACTATGATGGGTCTTGCCAGTGGCCCGCATCGAACTGGCATTCTTCCGTGTATGTAAAACAGTGTGTCCCTTTGCGCTGGGGACAAGCCACGGCCTCATCATACGACCTGCTGTCATGACTTGGATTCGTGAGTACCTGGAAAATGTGATCGCGGAGATGGAGAAGGTCAACTGGCCGAGCCGCGACGAGCTGATCAGCAGTACGCTCGTTACGATCGTTGCCACGCTGATCATCTCTGGTTTTATCTTCCTGGCCGACCAGGTAATCCAGCGAGTCCTGAGGATCCTTTACCAAGTATAGTTCTGCTGGACAGGGACTTGCTCCCGCAGTCCTGTCCCCGGCTGCATGCATTTTACATCTGCTATGGCTGAAGAAACGGATCCCGACACATGGTATGTGCTCCGCACCTTCTCGAACCACGAGAAGAAGGTGCGCCGCTATCTCGAAAGCGAGATCGAGCGGCTGGGGCTTGAGGATCAGGTCGAGGAGATCCTGATTCCGACGGAGACGGTCTTTGAGATGAAGGGCGGGGAGAAGAAGACGAAAGAGAAGACGTTCTTTCCGGGCTACATTCTCCTCAATTGCACCTTGACCTCCGAACTCCGGGACATCGCCGAGGACCTGCCCTCGGTCATTGGGTTCTTGACAGCGGGCACGGGAGACACCCCCACCCAACTTCGGGAGGAGGAAATAAAGCGTGTCCTCGGCAAGATGGATCGGGCCGAGGAGATGGGCGAGCAGCCCGAGATGCCGTTCAAAGTGGGCGATCCGGTCAAAGTCGTCGACGGTCCGTTCGATAGCTTCAATGGGATCGTCGAGGATGTTTACCCTGACAAGATGAAGGTCAAGGTCATGGTATCGATCTTTGGCCGCAAAACGCCCGTAGAGCTTGACTACTTGCAGGTTGAGCACGAAGAATAGTGCGTCGGGCCTGAGTCTGTGCTCGCGCACTCTCCAAATTTTCGCACCCTCACTGAACAAACTGGCGGAAGTGGCCTCGGCACCCGTCGGGGCGACGTTTGAACCACCTCTGTGAATATGGCAGCACCGGTCGAACAAACCATCAAGCTCCAAATCAAAGGGGGACAGGCCAATCCGGCTCCCCCCATCGGTCCGGCGCTCGGGCAGCATGGAGTAAACATCATGGAGTTCTGCAAGGCGTTTAACGCGCGGACGGAAGACCGGATGGGCACCCTCCTTCCGGTTGAGATTACCGTCTACGCCGACCGCTCCTTCGACTTCATTGTCAAGAGTCCGCCGGCCTCGGTGCTCCTGAAACAGAAGGCAGACATCGAGACCGCGGCGGGGGATCCGCTCCGAGACGATGCGGGAACGGTGACGTGGGAGGACTGCCTGGACATCGCCGATCAGAAGCTTCAAGACCTGAACGCGCACACGGTTGAGAAGGGGGCCAGTATGGTCGCCGGAACGGCCCGATCAATGGGCATCACCGTGGAGGAGAAGCCGGAGCACGAACAGTAGGGTCTAGCATCCAGGGCGATTGGGAAAGCAGTATCTGCCCGGATCGTCGCATGTGTTTCTCACGCGGGAGTTTTCCCGACTGCTGTCGGGGAGACGGTTGCACCGCACAACTACATACACTCTATGGCAAACATCGAAGGAAAACGATACAGGGACGCCCACGAACTCGTCGACGAGCAGGACGAACCCGTAAGCCTACGTGAGGCCGCGGAGTTGGCCAAGGAGACCGCGACTGCGAACTTCGACGAATCGATTGATCTGGACCTTCGCCTTGGGGTGGATCCGCAGCACGCCGATCAGATGGTGCGCGGATCCATCACCCTTCCGAACGGCACGGGTCGGGAAGTGACCGTGCTCGTGTTGGCCAGTGAAGGCAAACAAGAGGAGGCCGAAGAGGCGGGGGCCGACTACGTGGGCCTCGACGAATACATCGAGCGCATCCAGGAGGAAAACTGGCTCGACTTCGACGTTGCAATTGCGACGCCTGACGTGATGGGGCAGGTAGGGCAGCTCGGTCGCATTCTGGGACCTCGGGGATTGATGCCGAATCCGAAGAGCGGAACAGTAACGATGGACCTGGCCGAGACGATCGAGGAGATCAAAGCGGGGAAAATTGAGTTCCGCGTCGACCGGAGCGGCAATCTGCACACGGCCATCGGAAAGGCCTCTTTCCCCTCCGAGGAGCTCTACGAGAACGCCCGAGCGCTCCTTCGAGAAGTGGTTCGTCTCCGCCCGGCCTCCGCGAGCGGACTCTACCTGCGGTCGATGACCATGTCGGCCACGATGGGCCCCCCGGTGCGCATTGACCGCAGCTCCGTGCTCAGCGAGGTTCGGTAGCATCTGTCCCTCTCCGTTGCCGTTGTTTACCGATCAATTTGTACAGCCCATGTCGAAGGACCGAGCCGAGAAAGCGGAAATCATTGACCAGATTGGGGAAAAGCTCAGTGAGTACCCGATCATTTATCTCACCAATTTTCAGGGATTAACCGTTGCCCAGTCCAATGACCTCCGGGGACGCTTCCGGGAGGCAGGGGTGGACTACCAGGTTACGAAGAACACGCTGGCCCGAATTGCCCTCGACCGGATTGAGGGCAAGGACGCCCTCGAAGAATTTTTTGCGGGCCCCACCGCCGTTGCCTTCAGTGAGGACCCAGCGAAGCCGGCCCGCGTCATTCAGGACTTTATCGAGGAGGAGGATGTAGAGCGGCCGGAGCTGAAGGTGGCCTGGATCGAGGGGGAGATGTACGACGACCCAGAAGCGCTCGACACGCTTGCGGACCTGAAGTCTCGCGAGGAACTGATCGGGGAAATTGTCGGACT
>PXSX01000358.1:3137-14135 GCA_003022655.1 Bacteroidetes bacterium QH_1_64_81
GCGGCCCAGTTTTGGTTTCACTTTTTACCACCTTCGCCTTAATTCGCGGCGCAGTGCCGACAGTCGTCGGGACAAAGACCGTCGCAGGACCAACCACACAACGAACCTATGGCTAACATCGAAGAACTTGCGGAACAGCTCGTTGGACTCACCATCCAGGAAGCCAATGAGCTTGCGAATCATCTAGAAGACGAATACGACATTCAGCCGGCTTCGGCGGGCGTCGCTGTTGCGGCCGATGGCGGGGGCGGAGCCGACGGCGAAACCGGAGAGGAGGAGCAAACCGCGTTTGACGTCGTTCTCACCGGCATCGACGGTAACAAGATTCAGGTCATTAAGGAGATCCGCTCCATCACCGGCCTGGGCCTGAAGGAGGCCAAGTCGCTGGTGGACGAAGCGCCGAATCCGGTCAAGGAAGGCGTGGCCCGCGAGGAGGCCGACGATCTCAAGGCGCAGGTTGAGGATGCCGGAGGCGAGATTGAACTCCAGTAAGACCGGTGTACGGCGCTCCTGGACGACAGGGCGTCACCAAAGAACCTGTGCCGTCTTCGTTGAGATCGGAGCCGCGGGGGGAAGTGCCCTGCGGTCGCCGTCAGCCATCATTTTCTGGAAACCCGGCTGCATCCCGCAACATGGGTCCACTGGACACTCCGGTCGTCCACCACCCCCGTCCTCAGCCCCGACGGGCCTCCGGGCACTCTGACGACCGCCGATCCATGGCGTGGACAGAGATGGCTTTGAAACAACCCCTTACCCCGACCGTAACTGTGTTCCTGTCTAAGCGCATTTTCTTGAGCGAAGTCTTGACTCACGGGTTTTGACTGCCTGACAGGAGCTGCATCCGATGCTGGAGGCTTGACCTCCGGCGGTCGTCCTCTCCGCCCTTAGTCTGACTGGTGGATTTTCTCGAATGAGCCTGCCAGCCTGCGCGCAGGGGCTCACTGCGCTCGTCGATGTACCGAGTGAATCTGGGTCCATCGTTGGCTGCATGCCGTGCTTGGCCGCGGGAACGGCTTGGCCGTCTAAGGCCGTGCAGGGCTTCTGAACGTCAGCGCGCATCCCACAACCGCATCTTCCGGCGACGAGGACCTCTGTGACCGTAGTTTCTTCACGCGAGTGACTCCTATAGCTTATGCCGACCTTTTTGAACGGAGACATTTCCACCCCTGGGCACCTTGAAGACCGGAAGCCGCGCAAGAGCTTCGCCGACATTCCGCAGGTGTGGGATTATCCGGATTTCCTGGACGTTCAACTCAAGACGTTCCACGACTTCGTACAAGATGACGTCCCCCCTGCCGACCGGGAAAACGTCGGACTCCAGGCGGTCTTCAACGAGCACTTCCCGATTAAGGACAACCGCGATCGCTACACGCTCGAGTTTGTGAGCTACGAGCTCGACGCCCCGAAGCACACGGTGCAGGAGTGCATCGCGCAGGGGCTCACCTACTCGGTTCCTCTGAAGGCGACGCTCCGCCTGTCGAGTAAAGAAGAGGAGGGGGGCGAGGAGGCCATCGAGGCCATCGAGCAGGAGGTGTATCTCGGGACGCTGCCGTTCATGACGGACCGGGGCACATTCATCGTGAACGGGGCCGAGCGCGTCATTGTCTCGCAACTCCACCGCAGCCCCGGTGCCTTCTTCGAGAAGGAGATTCACTCGAACGGAACTGAGCTCTTCAGCGCCCGCGTGATTCCCTTCCGGGGCTCCTGGATGGAGTTCTCGACGGACGTGCGGGACGTGATGTGGGCGTACGTCGACCGGAAGAAAAAGGTGCCGGTCACTACGCTTCTCCGTGCGCTGGGCTATTCCAGCGACGAGGAGCTCGTGAAGATGTTTGGGATGGCCGACGCGGTCGACATCGAAGACGAGGACGAGTTTGAAGAATACTTGGGCCGCGAGCTTGCCACCAGCGTCACAATCGAGAAGACGATTGAGATCGTCGACGAGGACACCGGGGAGGTCGTCGATGAGGAGACGGAGCGCGAGGTGCTGCTTCCTGCCGAACACGAACTTGAGGAGGGGGACTGGGAAGAGCTCAGCGAATTCGACGTGAGTCGCCTCTATCTCGTCCGGGAGGACGTGGAGGACGAGGCGCTCGACAAGAGCACCCTCGTGGAAACGCTCAAGAAGGACCCGACACACACCGAGGAAGAAGCCCTCAACGAGATTTACCAGAAGCTGCGGGGCAGCGAAGCGCCCGACCTCGATTCCGCACAAGAGGCCCTCAACCGCCTCTTCTTCAGCGAGGATCGGTATGACTTGGGGGAGGTGGGGCGCCACCGCATCAATGCGCGGCTGGAGATCGACGTGGACGAGGACACGCAGATCCTCACGAAGGAGGATGTCGTAGGCATCGTCAACGAGCTTGTGAATCTCCAGAATGACGAGAGCACCGCCGATGACATCGACCACCTCAGCAACCGCCGCGTGAAGACGGTTGGCGAGCAGCTCGGCTCGCAGTTCTCTCTCGGACTGGCCCGCATGGCGCGCACCATTAAGGAGCGCATGAATCTGCGGGACGCTGATAAATTTACGCCGAAGGACCTGGTGAATGCCCGGACCATCGAGAGCGTGATCAACACGTTCTTCGGGACGAACCAGCTCAGCCAGTTCATGGACCAGACCAATGCGCTGGCGGAGATGACTCACAAGCGCCGCATGTCGGCCCTGGGGCCGGGAGGACTCACGCGGGAGCGCGCCGGGTTTGAAGTGCGAGACGTCCATCACACTCATTACGGTCGGCTTTGCCCCATTGAGACGCCCGAGGGGCCGAACATCGGACTCATGTTGTCCCTCTGCGTCCACTCCACGATCAACAACTTCGGCTTTCTCGAGACGCCCTACCGAGTCGTCGAGGATGGACAAGTGACCGATGAGGTTGAGTACCTCTCAGCCGAGGAGGAAGACCGGGCCGTTATTGCGCAGGCCAACGCGCCGATCGATGACGATGGCCACTTCGAGCACGAGGAGGTCCGTTGCCGACACCACGGGGACTTTCCGGTCGTGGAGCCGGAGGAGGTCCAGTACATGGACGTGGCCCCGAACCAGATTGTCTCCCCGTCGGCCAGCCTCGTTCCCTTCCTGTCCCACAACGATGCGAACCGGGCGCTCATGGGCTCGAATATGCAGCGGCAGGGCGTACCGCTTCTGCGGAGCGACTCCCCGATCGTGGGCACTGGCCTCGAAGGCCGCGTGGCGAAGGACTCCCGGTCCTGCGTCGTGGCGGAGGGGAACGGCATCGTGGAGTACGTCGACGCCGAACGCATCGTCGTTCGCTACGATGAGGAGCAAGAGGAGACAGACCTGACCTTCGGCGAGCCGGTGCAGGAGTACGAGCTTACCAAGTTCCGCCGCACCAACCAGGACACCTGCATGAACCAGAAGCCCATCGTCCAGGCGGGCGATCGTGTGGAGGAGGGCGAGGTCCTGACGGACGGCTTCGCGATGGAAAAGGGCGAGCTTGCCCTCGGCAAGAACGTCCTGTGTGCCTTCATGCCCTGGCACGGCTACAACTACGAGGATGCCATCGTCGTCAGCGAACGCCTCGTCGCCGACGACGTCTACACCTCGGTGCACATCGAGGAGTTCGAGCACGAGGTGCGCGACACGAAGCGTGGCGAGGAGGAGCTGACCCGCGAGATCCCGAACGTCAGCGAGGAGGCGACGAAGGACCTCGACGAACGGGGCATCATCCGCGTCGGCGCCGAGGTAACGCCCGGGGACATCATCGTCGGCAAGATCACGCCGAAGGGCGAGACTGATCCCACCCCGGAGGAGAAGCTGCTCCGCGCCATCTTTGGCGACAAGGCGGGCGACGTGAAGGACGCTTCACTGAAGGCCAAGGCCGGCATGGAGGGCGGCGTTGTGATCGACACGAAGCTCTTCAGTCGCCGCGAGCTCGACCCGGCCTCTAAGAAGATGGAGGAGAAGCGCCTCGAAAACATTGAGAGTGATCACGAGCGCAAGCTCGAGGATCTCAACGAGCGCTTCTGGGGCAAATTCTTCGCGCTCGTTGAAGATGCGACGAGCGTCGGCCTCGAGGACCGCGAGGGTGAGGTTATCCTCAGCGAGGGTGCCGACTTTGAGGAGGATGCCTTCGAGGAAGTCGACCCGTCCGACCTGAGCACCCGAGCCGAGTTTACCGACGACGAGGAGCTCAACGAGCAAATCAGCACGCTCCTCCGAAACTACAAGTCGCGCCGCCGCGACATTGAGGGCACGACCAAGCGCCAGAAGCACCAAGTCGAGATGGGCGATGAGCTGCCCTCCGGTGTCGTGCAGATGGCGAAGGTCTACGTGGCCCGGAAGAAGAAAATCGAGGTCGGCGACAAGATGGCAGGTCGCCACGGCAACAAGGGCGTGATCGCGAAGGTCGCCGCCGTCGAGGACATGCCCTTCCTGGAAGACGGTACGCCCGTCGACCTGGTCTTGAATCCGCTCGGCGTTCCGTCGCGAATGAACCTCGGCCAGATTTACGAGACGCTTCTCGGCTGGGCCGGGGACAAGCTCGGGATAAAGTACTCCACCCCGATCTTCGATGGCGCCTCGCTCGAAGACGTGGGCGACGAGTTGGAAGAGGCTGGCCTGCCCCGCGACGGCAAGGTGCAGCTCTACGACGGACGCACCGGCGAGCCTTTCGACGAAAAGACGACGGTGGGCCAGATTTACATGATGAAGCTGGAGCACCTCGTCGAGGACAAGATGCATGCCCGCTCCATCGGGCCGTACAGCCTAATCACGCAGCAGCCACTCGGCGGTAAGGCGCAGTTCGGCGGCCAGCGCCTCGGCGAGATGGAAGTGTGGGCCCTCTACGCCTACGGAGCCTCCAACACGCTGCAGGAGATGCTCACGTACAAGTCGGATGACGTCCAGGGTCGCTCTGAGGCCTACGAGTCGATCGTGAAGGGCGAGAACTTGCCCTCCCCCGGCGTCCCCGAGAGCTTCAACGTGCTCGTTCGGGAGCTTCAGGGCCTCGGCCTCGAAGTGACCCTCGATTAATTGCGGAGTGCGAAGGGCGTGGCGAGTTGTCTGCAGAAGCAGCCGGCTCAGCGCACCCTTCGTCCGCTCCCAGCCTCCCACTCCGCACCGTACATTCCAGATTACCAACCGCATATGCCCTACGGTAATTCCAAGGAGATCAAAACGGATTTCGACAACATCACGATCAGCCTGGCCTCTCCGGAAGACATCCTGGATCGGTCATACGGCGAGGTGATGAAGCCCGAGACCATCAATTACCGGTCCTTCAAGCCGGAGATGGGCGGGCTTTTCTGCGAGAAGATCTTCGGCCCGGTCAAAGACTACGAGTGCCACTGCGGAAAGTACAAGCGCATCCGGTACAAGGGCATTATCTGTGACCGGTGTGGCGTTGAGGTCACCCGCAAGGCCGTCCGCCGCGAGCGCATGGGACACATTTCCCTGAGCGTACCAGTGGTTCACATCTGGTACTTCAAGACGCTGCCTAACAAGATTGGGCACCTCCTGGGCCTGAAGTCGAAGGACCTGGAAAAAGTCATTTACTACGAAAACTACATCGTCATCCAGCCAGGGACGGCCGAGCGGCTTGGGATTGAGGAGAACCAGCTCCTGACCGAAGAGGAATACTACGAGATTCTCTACCAGATTCGGGACGATAACAACCGCCTCCAGGACGACGACCCGGAGAAGTTCATCGCCAAGATTGGTGGAGAGGCGGTCGAGACGATGCTGGAGCGCCTCGACCTCGACAAGCTTGCGCAGGACCTCCGGTTCCAGGTCAAGACGGAGACGAGTCAGCAGCGGAAGTCCAAGGCGCTGAAGCGACTCAACGTCGTGGAGGCCTTCCGTGAGGCAAACAAGGACGGGGAGAACAAGCCTACGTGGATGGTGATGCGGGTCATTCCGGTCATTCCGCCGGAGCTCCGTCCCCTCGTGCCGCTGGACGGTGGACGCTTTGCGACCAGCGACTTGAACGATCTGTACCGCCGGGTCATTATCCGCAACAATCGCCTCAAGCGCCTCATCGATATCAAGGCGCCGGAGGTTATCCTGCGGAACGAGAAGCGCATGCTCCAGGAGGCGGTCGACTCGCTGTTCGACAACAGCCGCAAGTCCAACTCGGTCCGCGGTTCGTCGAACCGGCCCCTCAAGAGCCTCTCGGACATGCTGAAGGGCAAGCAGGGGCGCTTCCGCCAAAACCTGCTCGGCAAGCGTGTTGATTACTCGGGCCGGTCGGTCATCGTCTCCGGGCCGCACCTGGAGCTTCACCAGTGCGGACTGCCGAAGGAGATGGCCGTCGAGCTCTTCAAACCGTTCATCATTCGCCGCCTCATTGAGCGTGGCATCGTGAAGACGGTGAAGAGCGCGAAGAAGTACGTCGACAAGAAAACGGAAGACGTGTGGGACATTTTAGAAAAGGTGATACAGGGAAGACCTGTATTGCTGAACCGGGCGCCCACGCTCCACCGGCTGGGCATTCAGGCCTTCCAGCCGGTCCTCACCGAGAACAAGGCCATCGAGATTCACCCGCTTGTCTGCCCGGCGTACAACGCCGACTTCGACGGCGACCAGATGGCCGTGCACGTGCCGCTCTCGCACGAGGCGTGCCTCGAGAGCATGGTGCTCATGCTGTCGAGCCACAATGTTCGCAGCCCGGCCGACGGCGGTCCGCTCGCCGTGCCGAGCCAGGACATGATTCTTGGCCTCTACTACATCACGAAGGCGAAGTCCAACCAGAAGGGCGAAGGCATGCGCTTCGCGAACATCGACGAGGTGCGGCAGGCCTTCGACCAGGACAAAGTGGCGCTCCACGCCAAGGTCAAGCTGCGCGACCCGGACGGCTCGGACGAGATTATCGACACGACCGTCGGGCGCGTGATCTTCAATGAGACGCTTCCGGAAGAGCTCGATTTCGTCAACGAAGTCCTGACCACGAAAAACGTCCGGCCGGTCATTGCCCGCGTGCTGAAGCAGACTGGGTTCCAGGAGACGGCCGACTTCCTGGACGCCATCAAGGACATGGGCTTCCGCCGCTCCACGACCTCGGGCATGACGTTCTCCCTCTCCGACATCATCATTCCGGAGGAGAAGGAGACGCTCATCGAAGAGGCCAACGAGAAGGTCGCGGAGACCGACCAGAACTACGAGATGGGCTTCATCACCGACAACGAGCGGTACAACCAGGTCATCGATGTCTGGACGAAGACGAACAACCGCGTGTCGGAGGTGCTCTTCGAGGCCCTGAAGGAGCACAAGGAAGGCTTCAACCCGATCTTTACGATGGCCGACTCCGGGGCCCGAGGCTCGCAGGAGCAGATCCGTCAGCTTGGCGGCATGCGCGGGCTCATGGCCAAGCCGCAGAAGAACATCGGCGAAGGCGGGGGCGAGATCCTCGAGAACCCGATCCTCTCCAACTTCAAGGAGGGCCTGTCGGTGCAGGAGTACTTCATCAGCACCCACGGCTCGCGGAAGGGGCTGGCCGACACGGCGCTCAAGACGGCCGACGCGGGCTACCTCACGCGTCGTCTCGTCGACGTGTCGCAGAGCGTGGCGGTAACGGAGCACGACTGTGGAACCCTCCGCGGCATCAGCGTGGGCGCCCTCAAGGACAACGAGGAGGTCGTGGCGCCCCTCTCGGATCGCATCGAGGGCCGCGTGTCGGTACGGAACGTCTACGACCCGCACACCGACGAGCTTCTCGTCGAGGCCAATGAGCTGATTACCGAGGACATCGCCGATCAGATTGCGCAGACCTCCATTGAAGAGATCGAGATCCGATCGGTCCTCACCTGCGAGTCCGAGCGGGGCGTCTGCACGCTCTGCTACGGCCAAAACCTCGCCACCGGCCGCACGGTCGAGGTGGGCGAGTCGGTCGGCGTCGTGGCTGCCCAGTCGATTGGGGAGCCGGGGACGCAGCTTACCCTGCGGACCTTCCACACTGGTGGAACCGCCACGCGCGAGGTGGGCGAATCGACCATTCAGGCGAAGTTTGCCGGCACCCTTGAGTTTGAGAACCTGCGAACGGTCACCTACGAGGATACTGACGGGCCCAAGGAAATCGTCCTCTCAAGACAGGGGGAGATCCGGATTATGGATTTCGACGGCGACCGCCGCGAGCTGACCAGCTACGTTGTGCCGTACGGGGCCGAGCTACTGGTCGAGGAGGGCCGGGAGGTTGATGAAGACGAAGTCTTGGCAAGTTGGGACCCTTACAACAGTCTCATCCTCACCGAGGCCAATGGAACGGTTCACTTCGAGGACGTCATTGAAGGCACGACCTATCGGGAGGAGACCGACCAGCAGACCGGCCACATGGAGAAGGTCATCGTGGAGAGCCGAGAGCGCACCTTGACGCCCGCGATCGTCGTCGAGACCGAAGACGGGGACGAGCGAGAGTACAACATGCCGGTCGATGCCCGCATTCAGGTCGAAGAGGGCGAGACGGTGCAGGCCGGCCAGACGCTCGCGAAGATGCCGCGACAGGCGGCCCAGACCAGTGACATCACGGGAGGCCTTCCCCGCGTCGAGGAGCTCTTCGAGGCGCGAACCCCGGATGAGCCCGCCGTCGTGAGTGAGATTGACGGCATCGTGAGCTTCGGCGATCAGAAGCGTGGCTCGCAGGAGGTCATCGTCTCCAGCCGCGACGGAGAGATGGAGAAGAGCTACATGGTCTCTCTGTCGAAGCACATGCTGGTGCACGAAGGGGATTACGTGGAGGCGGGCGACCGGCTCTGCGACGGCCAGATTGCCCCGCACGACATCCTGTCGATCAAGGGCCCGCGGGCCGTGCAAGAGCACCTGCTCAACGAGGTGCAGGAGGTCTACCGCCTCCAGGGCGTCGACATCGACGACAAGCACTTCGAGGTCGTGATCCGGCAAATGATGAAGCGGGTCGAGATCACGGAACCGGGCGACACCCACTTCCTGGAAGGGCAGAAGGTGGATCGCCAGAAGATGGCCAACGTCAACGACGACCTTTACGACCAGTTTGTCGTCACGGACCCGAGCGACGCGGACATCGAGATTGGCGAGGTCATCAGCCGTCGCGAGCTTCGGGAGATGAACTCCGATCTGAAGCGCGAAGACAAGCCAGAGGTCGAGGTCCGCGAGGCGCGGCCCGCTGTGGGCGAGCCCGTGCTGCTCGGCATCACGAAGGCTTCCCTGGCTACGGACTCGATGATCTCGGCGGCTTCGTTCCAGGAGACGACCAAGGTGCTTACCAACTCGTCCATCCGGGCCCGGACGGATCCCTTGGAGGGCCTGAAGGAGAACGTGGTCGTGGGGCACTCGCTGCAGGCGACGGAGCGCCGAGCGAGGAAGACGTGGAGCAGATTGAGGCCTCCGGCTCCGAGAACTAATTCGGTTCAAACTCAGCGCGATCTGATCTCTGCCCCGGCTGCGCCGCTCCGGCGTGCCGGGGCGGTAGTATTTGGGCCGAGGCTCCCGTGCTCTGAAGAACGACCGCCGACCCCGATGTCCCTCTCTCTTCTTTCGGCCAGGGACGGATGGGTGGCGCTGGCGGCCCTGGCCGGACTCGGGGCACTGGTGGGATTGGGGGAAGTGCTGCGCGCTCGAGGCGTGGCGGCCCGTACCACGCGTCGCCTCGTCCACGTGGGCGTGAGTCTCTTCGTGGCGGCGACGCCATTCCTCTTCGCGAGGCCGCTTCCCGTCTATGGACTCGCCGCCGTCTTCACGCTTATCAATGCCGGGGTCCTCTACAGGCGCAGTTGGTCAAGCATCCACGAAGCGCGGCCCGACAGCTGGGGCACCGTTGCCCTTCCCCTCTCCGTCCTGCCCGCCTTGGCGGCTACCTGGTCCGTGACCCCGGACCGCCTCCTTGCGTTTCAAGCCGCCTATCTCGTTCTCGCCCTGGCCGATCCCGCCGCGTCGTGGGTCGGAGAGGGGAACAGTCCCGAGTCCCGATCGCAGGGGAGCACGGTCGCGGGGAGTTTGACCTTCGCAGGGATCACGTTCATCCTCACCACCTCGGTGCTTGCGGTCGGCGTCGGGGAGCCCGGAGTGCTTGTCGCAGGGATCGCCGTGGGGACGACGCTGGTTGCAACACTGGTCGAAGCCATTAGCCACCGCGGGTGGGACAATCTTTTCGTCGTGGCCGCCGTCATTCTCCCACTGGTGCCGATCCAGGAGCAGGCCCTGGGGCTCGTGCACCTCGGCGTTGCGCTCGTGGTGGGGAGTGCCTTCGGCGGACTCGCATACAGCATGAATGCGCTAGACGGACACGGAGCCGCCACGGGCGGCCTCTTTGCGGCCTCGCTCGTAGGGCTCGGGGGATGGCCGTGGATTATGCCGGGAATCGTCTTTTTCGGGCTCTCGAGCGCGCTCACGACCATCGATTGGAGAGATCTGTCGCTCTCGGACGAGTCGCCCCGCCGCACCCAGGTCCAGGTGCTGGCCAACGGGGGAGTGGCATGGGCGGCGCTCGCTGGAGCCGCCGTTGTGCCCGAGCTCTGTGCTTGGGGCTACGCAGTCTTCGTCGGAGCCCTTGCTGCCGCCGCAGCCGACACCTGGGCAACGGAGCTTGGTCGCTGGTCGCCGTCGCCGCCGTGGTTGCTGCGGGACGGCAAGCGGGTGCCTGCGGGGACCTCGGGCGCCGTTTCGGTTGTGGGCACCAGCGCGGCTCTGCTCGGTGCGGCCAGCGTCGTGGGGGCGGCCCTCCTGACAAACGGTCCGTTGGCGAGGCCCCTGGGGGGGAACGCCGCGCTCCTCGTGGGGGCGGGGATGGCCGGGATGTTCACCGACAGCCTGGCCGGGGCCTTCTTGCAGGCGCAGTACCGTGCGCCCTCGTCGGAGGCCCTGGTCGAAACGCCTCCTTCCGACGGGGCCGCTCCAGTTCGGGGCTGGGCCGGAATCGGAAATAACGCTGTGAACTTCATCGGCACGGCCGTGGGAGCTCTGGTCGCGGCCGCGGGGACCACTCTCGTCGGATAGCCGGCGGAAAACGATGTGGACTGGCTGTAGTGGGGAGCGTCTCCCCCGTCGACTGTTGGTCCCGTTGCCGAAGG
>PXSX01000358.1:14270-24173 GCA_003022655.1 Bacteroidetes bacterium QH_1_64_81
GGCGTCGCGTCGCTTGGGGATCTCGAGCAGCTGTCTCGCATCGGGGGAAAGACGCTCGGCATCTACGTCGTGACCACCACGATTGCGCTCGTGCTCGGGCTGGTGTTGGTCAATACCCTTCAGCCCGGCAAGACGGTGCCCCAGGAAATGCGCGCTCAGTTGGAGCAGACCTACCAGGGCGACATCGAGGAGAGTGAGGAGATTGCAAAGCAGGCCGAAGACCGAGGACCTCTTCAGCCGCTCGTCAACATGGTGCCGTCCAACTTCTTTGACTCGGCCTCGGACAACTCAAACATGCTCCAGGTCGTCTTCGTCGCCATCTTCTTCGGGATCGGACTGCTGCTGCTCCCGGAGGAGGACTCGGAGCCGCTGCTCACCTTGTTTGAAAGCTTATTCGAGCTAATCATCAAGGCCGTTGAAATGATCATGCTCATGGCTCCGGTCGGGGTGTTTGGGCTTCTGGCCGAGGCGATTACCTCAATCGCGGCCGGCAGCCCGGCGGACCTCGCCAGCCTGCTGGGGGCCCTCGGATTTTACTGCGCGGTCCGAGAGTACTTTCTCGCGATTTCCCCTGCACAGCTCGTCGCGTTTTCGACGTCCTCGAGCGGAGCCACGCTTCCGGTGACCATGGAGGTGTCAGAGAAGAATCTCGGGGTTTCCGAAGAGGTGTCGTCCTTCGTCCTGCCCCTGGGCGCGACCATCAACATGGACGGCACGGCCCTCTATCAGGCCGTCTCGGCCGTCTTTATTGCGCAGGTTCTGGGCATCGGTCTCGCCTTTACGCAGCAACTGAACATCGTCCTAATCGCCGTTCTGGCCTCCATCGGGACCGCAGCGGTGCCGAGCGCAGGCATCGTCATGCTGGTCGTCATTCTCGAATCCATCGGCGTACCGAGCGCCGGCCTGGCCCTCATCCTGGGCGTGGACCGGCCGCTCGACATGCTGCGAACGACCAACAACGTGACCGGCGACACGATGGTCGCCTCCGTCGTGGCGGCGACCGAGAATCAGCTGAGATTCCCCACGGACGGGGCCAGCGTGGCGACTGCCGACGTGCAGGGCTCTGTTCGGGAGGAGCCTGTGGGGTAGGGAGGAGCCCAGGAAACAATCCGGTCACGTCTGGAGCCGCGGCTCAGTGACGGGGAAAATGCCCCACTGCATTTCGTTTGTCGGGTGCGAACAGGCGTGAACCTTCTCCAATTCCCTGATGGCAGACCTCGTCTTGGACCGCGTCCAGCCCCTCAACGACCGAGGGCTTCGCGCGGAGGGCCGCTACGTCCTGTACTGGATGCAGCAGTCCCAGCGGGCGCATCACAACCCGGCCCTGGAGCGGGCCCTCCGGCACGCGAACGCGGAGGACCTTCCCGTGCTGGTCGTCTTTGGGCTCATGGACGACTACCCGGAGGCCAACCTCCGCCATTACACCTTCATGCTCGAAGGCCTGCGCGAGACCGAGCAGCGGCTCGCATCTCCGGCACCAAAAGCAGTGGCGCTCCCGCGTAGCGGCCGAGGCACCGTGCCGGGTCGAACAGGTGGAGGGCGACGTGGTGGTGCCGGTGGAGACCGCGACGGACAAGGCCGAGTATGCCGCGCGAACCATCCGTCCCAAGATCCACGAGCACCTGGAGCGGTGCCTGCAGCTGCCAGATCCGGCGCCCGTAGAGGCGTCCTCGCTCGACCTGGACGTGGAGGCGGGGCTCTCTCCCCTTGACGACGTAGAGGCTGTCACCGACCGGCTGGATCTCGACCGAAGTGTGGCTCCGGTGTCCAACTTGTACCCCGGCGGCGGATCCGAAGCCGAGCAGATTCTGGACCGCTTCCTCGGAGAGCATCTGGACGGCTACGATGGGAACCGCAATCAGATCCAGACCAGGGCGGTTTCCCACATGAGCAAGTACCTCCACTTCGGACAGGTTTCTCCCGTGTGGCTCGCCCAACAGGTGCGGAGCGCCGACGGCCCGGACTCGGACATCGAATCCTACATCGAAGAGCTCGTCGTCCGGCGCGAGCTTGCGATGAACCACGTCCACTTCCGACCGGACACCTACGACGCGTACGAGTGCCTGCCGGAGTGGGCCCGGGAAAGCCTCGCCGAGCACGCGGACGACGAGCGCGAGCACGCCTACGGCCGTGCCGAGTTGGAGCAAGGGGAAACCCACGACCCCTATTGGAATGCAGCCATGAAGGAGATGCGGGAGACCGGATACATGCACAATTACATGCGGATGTACTGGGGCAAGAAAATTCTGGAGTGGTCCCCCAATCCGCAGACGGCCTTCGACCGCACGCTCCATCTCAACAACAAGTATTTCCTCGACGGCCGCGATCCCAACTCGTTCGCGAACGTGGCGTGGATTTTTGGCCTCCACGACCGGGGCTGGAAGGAGCGTCCCGTCTACGGCAAGGTGCGCTACATGAGCCAAGGCGGCCTCGAACGAAAGGCTGATCCAGATGCCTACGTCGAGAAGGTCGACCGTCTGGCCGCAGATGCACAGTCTCCGTAAGTCTTCTCTCGCGCAACCCCCGAAGCTCATGAACGACGAAACGAAAGAAACCCTCTTCCCCCTCACATTTGCGGGTGCTGCCTTCTTTTACTCCTGGGCCATCGTGTCTCTGTGGATCGGGCCCTCCTGGGCCCTCTCCGGGCCAAAATACCTGATCGTGGGCGTGATCCCCGCGTTCTTGGGCGTAGTGTGCACGGTGTTTGCCCTTGCGCTTCACATGGAGATTCAGGAGAGCGACTCGACGAACCGAGACGATTTCTGGAGCTAGGAGCTAGTACTATCTGCGGTAAATCGATGTGCAGGTTTATCGCGTCGAGGGTCTCGGAGAATCGTTCATATAAGGCACTCAGGCCCATGTAGGACGACCCGCAGGTCGTCCCTACATCCACGGGAGAAGCAAAAACGCACAGCGAAGTCTCGCATTTGGTATAAGACCGCTCCCCGATCGAGTGTCGGTCCGTACCGGGCGGCAGTGCTGTGGATGAAACGGGCACTCCAATCGTCAACCTGAAGAGGTCGGCCATTGGAGGACGACGGTCCTGAGCTCGTCTCGTGGACATCAGGCCGCGGCTTGTCTCGACTCGAACTGGATCCACGCCGGATTGAGGCCGCCAATAATGAACCCGTAGATGAGGTGCAGCACGAGGGTGGCCCCGATGTACTTGACGGGTGGGCCGAGGTGCAACAGATCACCGGATTCGTACCCGGCTCCGCCGAAGCCAAACACGCCCCATCCGATTATCGGGGAGTAGACGATCATCATGAACAGCCAGAGCGCAGTGGCCAGGTACACGCCCCGTCGAACACTGGTATCGGTGCCGTACAGCCACACGAGCAGTACCGACCAGGTGGCCCCGTAGCCGAAGTGTACGAGAAGTGGGAGCAGCCCCACGTTCAGACTAAGCTGCTCCAAAAAGGCAGCGGAAGGAGGCAGATTAAAGGGCGCGATGCCTGCGCCGTGAATAGCGTACATCATGAGCAAGAACATCACGAGGCTCCCCAGAACGCCGATAACGGCTGACTTAATCCACTTCATGTCTCATTGCGTCGGCTTTGTGAAGAAGTACGCAGGGTACGGGCGAGCAGGTCTGTCCTGCTTCGCCATAGGCCTAGGGCTGCGCCGACCCTCAAACCGTTACGTACTGCCAGCCAACGGGCGCCGAGTCCACGCTCACTCGAGTGACAGGCCGATTGCGGACGGGGAGAAGTGGAGCACATACCCGCAGTATTTACACGCTACGTTGATTCTGGACTCGGGCGGTGCGTCCTCGTCATCGGTGGGGAGGACCGTGATCTCTTCCTGAACCACCATGTTTGAGGCCCCACAGATGGGACACTGCGGCGGCTGGGCGCGGGACCGAAGGTGGTTGGCAACCGCGCGTTGCTGGTCGGGGGTGAGGGGCATAGAGCGTGAGGAGGATGGAGAGGAGAGAGGCGTCGAGTGGTGACAGGCCTTCAGGAGTTGCCGCGCCAGCAACACGAGACGATCACTTTCGCCGTTCCTGATCCGGGATCCTGTCATTTGGGCAGGACCGGGAGCCTGGCATCCTTTTGGCGCCAAGTATGGGCGCATGCGCCGGGAAGTTGGCGCGCCGAGGAGATGTTTGAACGTTTTCGCTCCGTTGGCTCACACAGTTTTCTTCTGGTATGGTCGCCCAACAGCATTATCAGCGCCTGAAGCACCTTTACGCGGACGCCCCGGCGGAAAACGCGACGGGACCGGTGGACATCTCGTACGGGTACGCCGAGATCGTCGGCATTGTCGAGGGACGCCCGGCCGACAGCCTGGTAAACCGGGTGCCCCACCAACGGCTCCTTGCGGATGCTGCGTCCCTGGCGGCCGGCTCCGTAGAGAAGGAGGGGCTCCTTGCGATGGACCGGTTCAACCTCAGCGTGAACAACCCCGACTATCGGGGGGCCGTCCAGGCCACTGCGGAGGTGGTGCTCGCTGAGCCCCCGCGCTACCACGTCCGCGCGAGGGTGCTGAACGAGGACGGGCAGGAACTGGCAGAGGCTCTGGCATTCTTTGAGCCGAGCGGGGAGGAGCTCCCGCCCGACCCGACGCCTGAGACTGACGACGGAGACACGGTCACGCCGCCCCCGGTGCCCTTCATGCCGGTTCACGTGACCCGGCACGGCTCCTTGTGCCTGAACTGACGGACATGGAGCAGACGCTCCGTTTCCGAACGTGCATCTCCCGACGTTTCCTCAGATCACGTCCAGGTAGGAATCGGCGAGGGCCGAGTGGCTCTCCTCTCGGGGTAGGGCTCAGTCCCGCGCCCCTCAGAAATGATGGGACGTGGCGAGAGTCGGTGCAAACTGGCGTTTCGGCCGTCTTCGTTGTACGCGTCCTGCTCGTCGCCCCATGGTCTCCAACTGGTCCATTTGGCAGCGTCTGCTCGGAGGCAGTGCGTTCGTGCTCGTTCTCCTGCTCGGTGTGGTCGGTGCATGGACGTGGCAGGTTGAGAGTCGCCAACTGGAGACCGAACCGGTGGACCTGCGTGTCCCCGCGGAGGCGCCCCAGCGTCTCGCCCAGGCCCTCCGGGCGAAGACCCTCACGAACCGGGACCCCGCTCAGCTCGATTCGTCCGCGTTCCAGGACCTCTACGACCACTTCCGAGAGGCGTTTCCTCGGGTCCACGCGACCCTCGACGTAGACACTGTCAACGGGTTGAGTCGGCTGTACACGTGGGAAGGACGCACCCCGTCGCTCGCGCCGGTGGTCCTCATGGCCCACGTCGACGTGGTGCCCGTCGAGGACCCGTCCGAGTGGCCGCACCCGCCGTTTGCGGGACGCATCGCTGGAGATCACGTGTGGGGACGTGGGGCCCTCGACGACAAGGCGAGCGCTGTTGGCATCCTGGAGGCCATTGAGACGCTCCTGAAGCGGGGCGTGACCCCGCGCCGCACCGTGTACGTGGCGCTGGGGCACGACGAAGAGGTGGGCGGTCGCCGGGGGGCACGCGCCATGGCGGAGCGAATCACGGCAGACGGCGTGTCCCCGGCGCTCGTATTAGACGAAGGAGGGGCCATCACCCGGGATGCTCTTCCGGGCCTGCACGATCCCCTCGCGGTCGTGGGGGTGGCGGGGAAGGGATACCTGAGCCTCGAACTGACGACCGAGGGGCCGGGTGGCCACTCGTCCGTCCCACCCAAGCAGACCAGCATCGAGGTGCTGAACGAGGCCCTCTCTCGCTTGCGCACCAGTCCGCTGCCCTCCCGTCTCTCGGGCGTTGCGGGGACAATGTTTGACTACCTTGCGCCGGAGATGGATCTTCCGATGCGGACGGTTCTGGCCAACCGGTGGCTCTCGGCGCCCGCGCTCCGGTGGATTCTAAACCGGCGCCCTGCCACCCGCGCTGCGATTCGCACGACCACCGTGCCCACCCGACTCCAGGCGGGCGTCAAGGACAACGTGATCCCCACCACCGCCCGCGCCACGGTGAACTTTCGGATCTTGCCGAGCCATTCGACCGAGGACGTGATCGGTCACGTCCGCTCGACCCTGGAGGGGCTTCCCGTCCAGATCGAGCCCGTCCAGGCCAACGAGCCCCCGGCCGTATCCGGCGTCGACACACCGGCATTTCGGATGGTCCAGCGGACGGTGGGCCAGGTGACGGCGGATTCGGTCGTGGTGGCTCCCTACCTGGTCCCCGGCCGCACCGACAGCGACTACTACGCCGATGATAGCGACGCCGTGTATCGCTTCGTCCCGTATCAGCTCACCCCCGAGGACCGAAGCCGCATCCATGGACCCAATGAGCGTATTGCAGTGGACGACTACCGGACGGTTGTGCAGTTCTATATGCAAGTAATTCGCAACGCAGATCGCCTGCCCACGAACGCAGGGACGACGGCGGCCGACAAAGAATGACCGTGCTCAGAGGCGTTCAGGACGCGGGGAGCGGAAGACGCGGGAACGCACTCTGCATTTACCGCGTCCCGCTCTTCGTATCCCGCCCTGCACCAGAAGACATTCGGAGCGTGTTCTGAGGAAGCAGTTTCGTGTAGATCCGTTCTCATACGTCGACATACAACGCCCACACAGCCCCCATCAGGTAGCGTTCACCCTTCCGTCATGCTTCAGTCCGCCTCGCTTCGCTCCGTCGCTGTGCCCTGTTGGGTCCTTGGTCTGTTCATGATTGTGTTGAGCGTCGGCCCGACGGCGCAGGCACAGCCGACGCCGAAGGTCGATGCCGTCCGCTCGGTCCTCCAGCGCGCCGTGAACAACACGATCAACGCAGCTCCGTACACCGGGGCCTTCTGGGGGATCGAAGTCACCAATCTGCGCACCGGCCGGCGCCTCTTCCATCACAACTCGGACCACCTGTTCACCCCCGCCTCCAACGTGAAGCTCCTCACCACGGCGGCGGCACTGCGACGGCTGGATCCAGCCTACCGCTACGAGACGACACTCTACGTCGACGGACCCGTCCGCAACGGGGTACTCCATGGAAACCTCATTGTGCGGGGCAGTGGCGATCCGACCCTGGGCGGATACGAGCAGCGCGAGACCTCAACCGCCGTGTTTCGGGACTGGGCCGATTCCCTGAGGGCCGCAGGGATTTCCCGCATTCAGGGCGACATTATCGGAGACGACGACCCGTTCAGCGACGTCCCGCTGGGAGAGGGGTGGAGCTGGAATGATGTGCCGTACTACTACGCCGCGGAGACCAACGGGCTTGTGTTCAACACCAATACGATCGATGTAGAGGTGACCGGGCGCCGGCCCGGAGCCTCTGGGCGGATCACCTGGAGCCCCTTTGAGACCGACTTCGTCCGCATCCGCAATCAAACCCAGACGGTTCCCCGAGACTCGTCCTCAGACGAGGACTACGACCGACCCTTCGGAGAAAATACGTTTACGATCCGCTCCCGCATTCATCCAAACGAGATCCAGGAGGAGACCCTCACGATCACCGAGCCCACCCGCTACTTTACCCACGTCTTGCGGGAGGTGCTTCTTCAGGAGGGCATCTCCGTGGGCGGGCGGGGCGTCGACGTGGATGAGATGCCCATCAAACCGCACTACGAGGCGGATTCGATCCGACAGGTGGGAAGCTATCGATCGCCCCCGCTCCGGCAGATCGTGCGCACAACCAATCGCGTAAGCCAGAATCTATACGCCGAGCAGCTGCTCCAGACGCTCGCCGTCGTGAACCCACCCGACACGATGTCCGACGATCTGAGCGAGGGATCGGCCGCCCTGGGCGCATTGGCGGTGCAATCGGAGCTGGCGGAGATCGGCGTGGACACCAGTCGCGTACAGCTTGTGGACGGGTCCGGCCTTTCGCGCAAAAACTACCTGAGTCCTCGCGGCATGACCCGTCTGCTGCGGCACATGTGGAGCGACGCAGAGCCGGGCCTCCGCTCGGCATTTTACAACTCCCTGCCCACCGGAGGGGAGGAGGGGACCCTCGAATACCGGTACCGGAATGGGGCTGCGGCCCGGGGAAATGTGCGGGCCAAAACCGGTACCCTCTCCGGCGCGAGCGCCCTCAGCGGATACGTACGGACTGCGCAGGACACGCCGCTCTCCTTCGTAATCTTCTGCAACCACCACATGGCCGAGACCGACGCGGTCCGTGCAGCTCAGGACGCGATTGTGAATACCTTGGCTCAGCTCCCCCTGTAGTGCGCGCTTCGGATCGAGTGTTTTGTATTGCGTATTTCGTATCCCAGGGAAGCTCTCACGCGCTACGCAATACGCACTACGCAATACGAAATACGCACTACCCGAATAGCAGCTGCACCATGTAGACGGACGCGAGAAATCCGACGAAGTCCGCAAACAGCCCGGCGGGCACAGCGTGGCGGGTCTCGCGAATGTTGACGGCGCCAAAGTAGACCGCGATGACGTAAAAGGTCGTTTCCGTGGAGCCGAACATGGTTGCGGCCATTTTGACCACCAGGGAGTCCTCGCCGTACTGGTTGATCATGTCGGCCACGAGCCCGGCCGAGCCCGAGCCCGTGAGGGGACGCACGATGCCCATCGGCAGCACCTCGGCCGGCACGCCAATCAGGCCCAAGACCGGATCAAGAAGATCCACCAGGTAGTCCATGGCCCCGGACGCCCGAAACATGCCGATGGCGAACAGGATGGCGATGAGGTACGGGATGATGGTGACCGCCACGTCGAATCCTTCTTTGGCCCCTTCCACGAACACCTCGTAGACGCGGACGCCTTTGATAAGGCCGTAAAGCGGGAAGCCCACGATGAGCGTAGGCAGCACGAAGGCGGACAGAATGCTGACGACCGAGCGGATGGTTTCGATCATGGTAGGGGTGTGTTTGTAAGGGTGCGGAAAATGGTAGACGTCCCGCCGGGACGTCTTTCCCGCGAATCGGAAGATCTCATTCTCAGGAATCAGAGTTCGCGTCGGCGGAGTCGTCCGCCTCCGCCTCGGCGTTGCGGTGCGGGGCGGTGGCCCGGAAGTAAGGCACCTGGTGGAGGGCCAGGGTGCCGAGGATGCCCGCCACCGTAGAGCAGAGCGTCGCCAGGGTGATGGAGAAAAAGAGTTGGTTGACCTGCAGGCCCATGATGGACACGAGAAGGGCCGGGGGGACAAGTTGGACGCTTGAGGTGTTGAGCGCGAGGAGCATCACCATATCGTCGCTCGCCGTGTCGTCCGCGGGATTGAGGCTCTGCAAGTCCTCCATGGCCTTGATGCCCAGCGGTGTGGCCGCGTTGCCCAGGCCGAACACATTGGCCAGGAGGTTGAGGCTGATGTTGGCAAGGGCCGGGTGATCCTCCGGCACGTTGGGAAAGAGCGGGTTCAAGAGGGGTTGGACCACCCCTGTCAGCGCCTCGATGAGACCGGCCTCCTCCCCGATCTTGACGAGGCCTAGCATGAGCCCGAGGACCCCGATCAGGCTGAGGGCGAGTGACGCTGCGGTCTCGGCGAAATCAAGGGCGGCCTGCGCGATGCTACGCAGTTTGCGGAAGCGGACGGGTTCGAATTGTACGGCCGCTTCCAGCTGAGGGGTGCCCGGTGAGGCCGACGGAGCGGCCGTGAGGATGCCCCGGAGCGCCGGATTGTCGTCGGTGGCGTGGTACGACTCGATGGTGGCCAGCGGCTCCGGGAACGAGGCGTCCGGGTCGAACTCGACCTTTCTCCCTTCCTCGGTTTGCACCAGCCGACCGGCGTACGACGACTCCGGCGCCGCGTCCGTCCCGAACATCTCCCGGTACCTCGCCGAGTCGATCCGAATCTCGACCGGCTGCCGCCGCGCCTCCGGCGTGTACCCGTCGGGAAACTCAAGCGTGACCGGGAGGGCCTGATCGTTCCGAAACCGATTCTCGGCCAGCTCCTGGGTGTCCACGGTGAGGGCGAAGAGCAGGCTCCCGATGATGAGCCCGCTCCAGATGTAATTGAGCATGACAGTCCAGGGTCACTTC
>PXSX01000358.1:24238-31464 GCA_003022655.1 Bacteroidetes bacterium QH_1_64_81
TGATCGACCCCTGCCCGAATATCGGCCTCGTCGACGGCAGCGTACCCCAGCACGAGCCCGTCGCGGTCGAGCGAGCGCTGGGAGTAAAACGAGAGCGGCGGCGCCACCACCTCGCGCTGCTGAAGAGCCGAGGACACGGCTTGATCGTCAAGGTCGTTCTGGAGAAAGACAGTCAAGTGCAAGCCGGCTTCGTCGGAACTGACGTCCAGCTGATCGCCCATCTCCGCCTCCAGCGCCTCGATGAGGATCGACTGCCGCTCGGCATAGAGCGTGCGCATCCGTCGCAAGTGGCGTTCGAAGTGGCCTTCTTCGAGGAAGTCGGTCACGACCATCTGGGGGGCGAGGGGCGGGCATCGTTCCAGCAGGGACTTGGCGGCGGCAAAAGACTCGACCAGAGACTCGGGCACCACGAGGTAGCCGAGGCGGAGAGCGGGGAACAGCACCTTGCTAAAGGAGCCGACGTAGATGACCCGGCCCGCGTCGTCGAGCCCCTGGAGGGCGGCGATGGGACGCCCTTCGTAGCGGTACTCGCTGTCGTAGTCGTCCTCCAAAATCCACGCCTCCGAGCGTTCGGCCCAGTCCAGCAGCGCCAGTCGCCGGGGCAGGCTCATCGTCATGCCGAGGGGATACTGGTGCGATGGGGTCACGTAGGCCAGGCGCGCCTCCGTCGCGTCCGAGCGGGCCCGGTCGAGGGCAAAGCCTTCGTCGTCGAGAGGGACGGGAACCGCCTGCGCCCCGGCCCAGCGAAAGGCGCCCTGGGCCCGCGGATAGCCCGGATCTTCGATCCAGGCGCGGTCGCCGGGATCAAGCAGCACGTGGGCCGTGAGCGTGATGGCCTGCTGCGTGCCCGAGACGATGATAACCTGTTCGGGCGAACAGTGAACGCCCCGCGACTCCTGGAGGTACGACGCGATGGCCTCGCGGAGCGGTGGGTAGCCCGTAGACTGGCGGTAGCCCAGCGTGGAGGCGGGAAGGCTGCGCCAGCGCCGGCTGGTGAGCTGGCTCCACAGCTCAATCGGAAACGCGTCGAGGGCCGGGAGGCCGGGACGAAACGCACGCGGCTTTTCGTCGGCCCGGAAGGCCGATAGCTGAAGGTCGGTCAAGAACGCGCCCCGCTCCGAGAGGGCGGAGGCCTGATCCGTTGTGCGGCGGGACGGGTCCTTTAGGTGGGACTGTCCCCGCACGCGCAGCAGTTCCTCGGGCAGCTCTTTCGCCACGTAGGTCCCGGACCCGACCCGACTCTCCAGGTATCCTTCCGCCTTGAGCTGTTCGTAGGCCTCCAAGACCGTGTTGCGGGAGACCCCAAGCTTGTCGGCCAGAGACCGAGTAGACGGGAGTCGGGTTTCCGGGAGGAGTTGGCTCGACAGAATGGCCTGTCGAAGGTCCCGGTAGAGTTGGCGATGGAGGGGGACGGAGGCGGACCGATCAAGCTCCACACACTGCAGGATCAGCGGCGTTGGATGGTCAGACATGGGACACGACTGAGGACGTGTGAATTGGACCCATCTCAAATCGACAATTGGTGCTTTCTTCCGTCACGGGCGCTTAATACCGTGATGATGAATTGTTTTCGCGTTCTTTTTCTGCCCTTCGGAATGCGCGTGGTCCCGGCCCGCCATTTTCGGGTGGCAGGTTGTTCCTCAAAAGCACCTACGCTCATCATGGTTATGCCCACGACGTTGCGGAACGCGCTCGCGATCACGCTTGCTCTTTTCCTAGTCGGGGCAGGGGACGTGCACAACATCACGGCACCTGGCACGAATGTAGGAACGTCAACCGACCCGCAGGGGGAATACAGCCTGACGGTTCCCGCTGGGGTCGACTCGCTAGCGTTTACGTTCGTTGGCTACCAGCGTGTCGTTCGCGCCATTGGCAATCGCTCTGTGATTGACGTGGCGATGCGGCCCGACATCGCGCAGCTCGAAGAGGTCGTCGTCACCTCGTTCGGCATCGAGGAAGAGCAGCGAGCCGTCGGCTATTCAGTCGAAGAGGTCTCTGGGGCGGACATCGAAGAGACGGCCGAGTCGAACATCGTGGGGGCGTTGACTGGAAAGCTCTCCGGAGTGCAGGTGCGAAATACGAGTGGGGCCGCCGGGGCAGGCGTCGACATCGTAATCCGCGGCCTGACGTCGCTGAGTCCCTCCGGTAATAACCAGCCCCTCTTCGTAGTCGATGGCATCCCGATCAGCAACCAGACAACAACCGGGAACGCCCTGCCGAGCGAAGGAACCAATGCCTCTGAAGGAAGCAGCGGCCAGTTTTCCTTCACGAACCGGGCCGCCGACATCCCGCCGAGCAACATCGAGAACATTTCGGTGCTGAAAGGCCCCGCCGCCACCGCACTCTACGGCCTACGGGCCTCCAACGGCGTCGTGGTCATTACGACCAAGAAGGGCCAGGCCGGTCAGACCAGAGTCAACTTCAGTAGCTCAGTGGGGGTTAGCGAAGTGAACAAAGTCCCCGAGGTTAACGACGAGTACCAGAAAGGATTTTATGGAGCCCGCCCCTTCACGGTCTTCGGTTTCGAGTTCTTCCAGTTCGGCCCGCCGGCCACGGAGTCCGGGGCGCCCATCGAAAATCACTTCCGGGACCTCTTCCGGACCAGCTACGAGACGAACAACTCGATCTCTGTTTCGGGGGGGAACGAGTCGACCACGTATCTCACCTCGTTCACACACACCTACAATCAGGGCATCGTCCCGAACACCGATTGGGAGCGATTCAACGCGAAGCTGCGAGGGACACAAGAAATCGGGGAGGACTTTGAACTGTCCGGCTCCCTAAGCTTCTCGAACTCAGGAGGCGTCCGCCCGACGGGCGGCGACAAGTCGATCATGAGCTCCCTGACGTACTGGACCCCGTCGCACGACGTCAACGATTACCAGTTTCCGGACGGCTCTCAGAAGAATTACTCCGGCTTCCGGAGCAATCCGAACACCGGCTTCATCGACAATCCGCGGTACTTTGCGGAGACCAGCACGCTTGAGGACGATGTCGATCGGGGCACTGGATTTCTCGGACTGACGGTTGACTTGACTTCCTGGTTGACGTTCGACTACAAGATCGGCGCCGACATCTACAACGACTCCCGGAGTCGCTTCGTGCCGCCGGTGCTTGACGTCGGGTCCCAGGTCAATGGCTTCCTCACCAAGGAGGACATCGATTACCAGGAGATCAACTCCAACGCCTTCCTGCGGGCGGATCGGGATCTTATGGACAATCTCAACCTCTCCTTAACCTTAGGGAATCAGGTGACCGACGTCAGTGAAGATCGGACGCTGACGCGGGGTGAGAACTTCAACGTCCAGAACTTCCGCTCCCTCGCGAACACGACACAGAAATTCTCCAATGAGATCGCTTCCCGGCGACACTTGGTCGGCGTTTTTGGGCAGGCTCAGTTGGCCTACGACGAGACGTATTACCTCACCGTGACGGGACGAAATGACTGGTCCTCCACCTTACCCGAAGGGAATCGGTCCTTCTTCTACCCCTCCGTCAATCTCGGCTACATCTTCACGGAGGATCTCGGACTGTCGGACAGCGACGTGTTTCCCTACGGAAAGGTTCGCGTGTCCTGGGCCGAGGTGGGGAAGGATGCACCACCCTTCAGCGTCGGACAGTTTTATGGGCAGGCTCCCGGCTTCCCCTTCGGCGGTACTGGAGGCTTCACGAAGGAGGCGGTGGCGGGAGACCTCAACCTGAAGCCGGAGGAAACTACGTCCATCGAGGTTGGGACCAACCTCCGATTCTTCAACAATCGGCTCCAGCTCGACCTCACCTACTACACGCAGACCAGTCAAAACCAGATCGTCGATTTCCCGGTCAGCCTCGCCAGTGGACTCAGCCGGTTCACGTCCAACGCCGGAAAGATTGAATCATCGGGGTGGGAGGTCACGGCTAGTGGGACCGTTCTAGAAATGGGCGACTTCTCCTGGGACGCGCGGCTGAACTGGTCAACCAACGACAGCGAGGTTAAGACCCTCCCGACTGGACTCGACCAGATCACCTTCGGCTCGGCCGGGTACTCCGGCATCTCGGCCCGCGTGGAGAAAGGCGACGAGCTGGGCTCTCTTTACGGGTTTAAGTACCAGTACCACGAGAACGGGGAACTGCTCATCGGAGAAGACGGCTTCCCGTCGGTGAACGACGACTCGGTACAGGTCGTGGGGAATGCCTTTCCGGACTGGAAGGGCGGCATCACCAACACGATCAGCTACAAGGGCTTCGAGCTCTCGGCGCTCCTTGAGGTCAAAATGGGCGGCGATGCCTACGATGTCGGCGCCATCAACAGCATCCGGAATGGGACCATCAACTACACCCTGCCCCGCGAAGAGCAGGTCGTCTTTCAGGGAGTGACCGAGGACGGATCGCAAAACACAGAGTCGGTCCAGCTCGACCAGGCCTTCTGGCGCGACTCCGAGAAGCACTGGCACGCGGCCGAGAACACCGTACAGGACGCCTCCTGGATACGGCTCCGGAACGTAAGCCTCAGCTACCGGATTCCGCGGACCCTCTTGCGACGGACGCCCCTCTCGACGGCGCGGATCAGTCTCACCGGGCGGAATCTGTTCTTGGACACCCCCTTCCGAGGCTTCGATCCCGAAGGACAGGTCTTCTCGGCGGGCTCCAACATCTACGGGATTACCGGCCTGAACATCCCACCCACCCGGAGCCTCACCTTCAAGATCAACCTTCGCTACTAAACGGGATTGAGCTGGGCGACGCCTCTCTACGTTAAGACTCATGAGATTGAGGATACACATGATGAACACGCTCAAAAAGATCACGACGTCAATACTCGTAGTCGCTGTGGTGGGGGCCTTGGCCGGATGCGGGGAATACCTGGGGGGCGGTACCAACGACGACCCCAATAAATTGAGCCGGGAACAGGTGGGGATGGACGCGCTCCTGCCGCCCGTGCTGGTCGAAAGCGGTCGGGCCACCTTCAACGTGGGCTTCACCTTTGGCCAGTACGCGCAGCACATCTCCTTCGAGGCCACGACCGACGAACAGGAGCCCACTCGACTCAACGGCGCCTGGACCAACATTTACCTCCGCGCCCTCAACAACGCAGAGGTGCTCGTGGAGAAGGCTCAGGAGCAGGGTTCCCCCCATTATCTCGGCATCGCCAAGGTCGTGCAGGCGTATAACCTCGACCTTGCCACGACGGCGTGGGAGGACGTGCCCTGGAGCAACGCCTTCGTGGACGGTGAACTCACCCCTTCTTACGACTCGCAAGAGTCTATCTACAATACGATCAACACGCTTCTGGACGACGCAATTACTGAGTTGCAAAAAGAGCCTTCAGAGTTCAACTCCCCTGGGGACGACGACATCGTCTACGGCGGAAACGCGGACCAGTGGATTCGACTCGCTTATGCTCTCAAGGCGCGCTTTGCCATTCACCTGACGAATAAGGGGACGGTCGATGCGGCCAACAACGCATTGTCGGCGGCCCAGAATGCGATGCAGGGCAACGGCGACGACTTTCAGGTCAAATACAATGGCGAGAAAAATCTCAATCCGTGGCACACCGACGCCGTGCTCTCGGCGCGGACGGGGAATCCCTTTCCCATTCACTCCGACCAGCTCATCGACATTATGAAAGAGGATGGGACGTATCCGGAGTTCGATCCGCGGCTTCCCATCATTGCGGACAAGGGAGACGCGAGCGGATACTTTGGCAGTGTCAACGGAGTGTACGGCACGAACCCCGATGGGCCCGACAATAGCTCGACCGTGAACTTTACGGCCGACACCTACTATTCCCGGGCCGCTGCGCCGATCCTCATGATGACCTACGCCGAACTCAAGTTCATCGAGGCTGAGGCGCAGTTTCTCGTCGACAACAATGGCGACCCCAAGGCCACAGGAGCGTCCCAGGCCGCGTACGACGCGTACATGGAGGGCATTCGGGCTCACATGGACAAGCTGGGCGTGGCCGCGAGTGACCGGGACGCGTACATGAACGCTCCGTCGGTCGATGTGGGGGCTAATGACCTGACGATGGACCTCATCATGAAGGAGAAGTTCGTGGCGTTGTTCACGAACCCGGAGGCGTTCACCGACCTGCGCCGGTACGACTTCGACTCGGACATCTTCAAGGGCCTGGAGCTACCCGAGGAACACAATCCGGAGCTTAACGGGCAATGGATCAAGCGCGCACTCTACCCCAACTCGGAGTTGAGTCGAAATCAGTCGGAGGTTCCAAACGTGCAGCCTGAAAATCCGATGTGGTTCATGACGAACTGACAAGAGAGGAGGCTTCCCTCGTCCCATCATTCTGCCTGCATTTATTGCTCTGTATCTACCATGAAAGCTACGACCATTTTTCGAAACTTTCTGGTTCTCACCTGCCTCCTGATCCTCGCCACGGGTTGCTTCGACGGGGACAACTTTATCGGCGAAAATATTGAGCGGACTGGAGACAAGTATCCGGTGGTTGCTAATCTCTCGACCGTGAGTGGGGATGAGATCTTTCAAGAGGGAGAGATTGTGCAGTTGGACCTTCGATATTGGTCCGAGGATCCGATGTCAAGCATCAACCTCTACGACTCTCTCATTGTCGACGGCAGTGGGGTCCGAGAGCAACAGCAGGTCAAGTCGCTTGACCCCGACCAGGGGGCCTTCTCCGAGGCAAGTCAGACCGATTCGCTTGTTATCGAGTATCAGATCCCGTCCGATCTGCCGGACAGCACCACTTTCATCGACCTGGATGTCGAGATAGTGAACGAAAATGGTCTTTCAGAGACGAACGAGACGGCCACTAACTTTGCGATTATTAGGTTCGGCGTCACAGGGAAAAAGTAAGACATGGCTGATTTCTGCCGATCGACCGTATTGCCGTGATCGACCGCACGCCCCGACCGTTCCTAAAGCTCTCTGCAGATTTCTTTTGCTCAATCGACGTGGATCTGTCGGGGCGATTTAGTGCTGGAAGAAGCTCCGGACGAGACGGCGAACTACTTGTCGGGGTGGTGATATGTCTCTTTTCTGTGTTTGCATTCTCTCCGGTCCAGGCTCAGCCCCATACCATTTCTGAATTGGAGCAGTCGATTCGAACCGCGTTAGACACGATCAATGGGGACTTCGCCGTAGCCTTTCGCACTCTCAACGCCCCTGAGGAGACGCTGCTGATCAACGAGCACCAGATGTTCCACGCGGCGAGCACGATGAAGACGCCCGTGATGATCGAGCTCTACCGGCAGGCCAAGGGGGGACGGTTC
>PXSX01000359.1:0-2286 GCA_003022655.1 Bacteroidetes bacterium QH_1_64_81
GAATGTGCGGGCGTCGTCCGCATCGACTTCATGATCGACGAATCTACCGGCCAACTCTACTTCAATGAAATAAACACCATCCCGGGCTCGTTTTCGTTTTACCTGTGGGAGCCCTCCGGCGTCCCGTTCGGCGAGTTGCTGGATCGGCTGGTGAGCATCGCCCGTCGCCGTCATCGCGAGCGAAACGGACGGGTTCAGACGTACGACGTAAATCTGCTCGCCGAAAAGAGCCTGCAAGGCTTCAAGGCCGAGGAGCCGACTCAGTGACCAAGGCGGCAGGACTCCGTTCGAGCCCGATTGAGCACGCTGATCTTCTTCACTCTTCAGCCAACACCATGTCGACCCGGTTCGCCATCATGGTCGTGGGCATCCTCCTCATCGCCGGCGGTCCCCGTGCGGGACAGAGCCAGACGCACTCGGCAGCGGACGCCACAGGCCAGACCTCGTCCGTGCTCGCCGACCCCGTCGTGCGGGAGAAGGGCACGAAGGGCCTCGATCATCTCTACGGCATGCGGTTCGACAAGGCGAAGGCCCTCTTCGACGAGATCGACGCGCGGCACCCCGATCATCCCGTCGGGCCGTTCCTGCAGGGGCTCAATCTCTGGTGGACCATCATGCTCGACCTCACGGACACCTCCCACGACGAGGCGTTCATCGAGCAGATGAACACCGTCATCGATCGGTGCGACGCGCTGTTGGAGGACGATCCGGACCACTTCGATGCGGCCCTCTTCAAAGCGGCGGCCCACGGATTTCTGTCCCGCCTCCACTCCAACCGGTACCGCTGGTGGAAGACGATCCGTAATGCCCAGAAGGCCATCAGTTACGTCCAGAAGGTCGAGGAGGTGGCGCCGGAGCGGGGGGATTACGTCTTTGGATCGGGCATGTACGACTACTACGCAGCCATTCTTCCGGAGGAGTATTCCCTGTCGAAGGCCATCATGTGGGTGCTGCCCGACGGGGATAAGGAGCGGGGCCTCGAACTGCTTCGCGAGACGGCCACGAACGGCCACTACGTGAAGACCGAGGCGATCTACTTCCTGGCAAAGGTTCACTACCTGTACGAGGATGACTTTCGGGGAAGTCGGAAGTGGGTGGAACGGCTCCGCGAGCGGCACCCGGACAACCCCTTTTTCCACACCTTCGAGGGGCGGATTCATGCGCGCTGGGGACGCTGGAACCAGGCACGTTCCATCTTTCGGACCATCGTGGAGCGCTGTGAGGCCGGACAGGCGGGCTATAACACCCACATGGAGGAGATCGCCCAGCTGTATCTGGCCCGGGATCGGCTGTATCAGGATGAGTACCAGGAGGCTCTCACACACCTTGCCGAGCTGGAGCAGCTGACCAGCCGGGACATTGAAAACACAAAGTATCGCATGCTTGGCTACCTGTACCAGGGCATGGCGTACGACGCCCTCGGCCAGCGCGACGTGGCGGTCAATCGCTACCGAAAGGTGTTGACCATGGAAGATGCGTCCGGGGCCCACGACCGTGCCGAAAAATATCTGGACTCTCCGTACGAGGGTTGAAGGTTGGAAGATGGAGGCTGAGGGTAGGGAATACGGATCCTCCGGTTGGCCCGTGGGAATGTCCTGTCCTTGTAAGACGTGGGGGGCGTGGGCGTGAAGAACAAACAAACGCCGAGTGTCCGACGTAGCTACAATCCATTAACTTCTCCAGACTGGTCCGCCACGCCATGCGTTTCCGGTACACCGAGTGGGATCCCGTCCGTCACGGCAGCCAGAAGCCGCTCTTCGAGGAGCTACTCGATCTCTTCCAGGAACTGCTCGAGCACACGGCCGGCGACGCCGAGGAGGCCCTCGACTGGATGCAGCAGCTCGACGATCAGTACGACCTGACGGAAGGGTCGGACAAGGACCTCGACGACTTCATCGAGGAATTGAAGAAGCGCGGCTATCTCGAAGAGGGCGAGGACGGCGAGACGGTCGAGATTACGGCCCGCACCGAGCGCTCGCTGCGGCAGTCGGCCCTGGAGGAGATCTTCAACGATCTCAAGAAGGGGGGCATGGGCGACCATCGCACGCCATACACGGGCCAGGGCGACGAGCGACTTCCCGAGACGAAGGACTGGCAGTTTGGGGACGACCTCTCGAACCTCGACGTGACCGGCACCCTCTCCAACTCCTTCAGGCGCTCCGGCGTGGGGGACGACTGGCACCTCTCCGAGGACGACTTCCAGGTCCACAAGACGGACCACCACGCCTCGATGGCGACGGTGCTCATGATCGACCTGTCCCACTCGATGGTGCTGTACGGCGAAGA